>CANGMH010000316.1 GCA_947454005.1 Verrucomicrobiota bacterium | reverse complement strand
TAGCATCCGGAGGCTGTGGACGCCTCGATTTTCAGCGGAACAGCGTCTCGAGCGCCTCGAGCACGCCTTCGCCGGCGGGCTTGGACGCCGTGTACCCACCGTGGGCGGACACCTGCGCCTTCACCTGGGGCAGGCCGTTCGCGAGCGTCACCAGCCACCGCGCGACCGATGGCACGAGCATCGGCAGGTCGTTGAGATGGTCGCCCGCCGCCAAGGTCTGGGCCGGCGAAAGACCGACGAGCCGCTGGATCTCCTGGAGCGCGGTGCCCTTGCTATATCCGCGATGGCTCAGGCGCACGTAGACATCGTTGCGCACGGCGACGAGCTCCGGAACCCGCGCCGAGAACGCGTCCAGCTCCGCTTGGATGGCGTCCATCTGGGCGTTGCTGCGGGCGATGGCGCAAAGTGGCGACCAGATGTCGTCGTAGAAGGTCGCGTCGAACCGGGCCTCCAACGAACGCATCAACGCACCGATCACCGGCGCGTGCTCGCTGAACACGGCGGCATGGTCGCGCAGGCACCGGCTGTTCCACGGCTCGACCGATTGGTAGTGCCCGCCGACGTGCTGGTGGATCTCGCGCTCCACGGTCACGACATAATCGGGCATCACGTTCATCCTCGCGCGGCCGATGCTCTCCATCAGGCTGGCGAGGTCGCGGCCGGTGTTGATGACCCAGAGCACGCCTTGGGCGCGGAGCGCGATGAGCCTGTCCTGCAAGGCGGCCGGCACGGGCGCGTCGCCGAAATCCGTGTGGATCGTGCCGTCGAAATCCGTGGAGATGAGCCGTAGGTCGGAAGACATCCGGGGCCGAGGATTGGGGACAAGTCCTTCGGAATCCACCAAAGACACGCGTCTGATCCCGCCGGCCCCGTCCCCCGCGGCGGACGACAGCAGAGGGCGCCCTGCGGGAGACGCCTCCTTCGTGGTCGGATACCGCTGTGGATCCGGACGCCGTGCAGGGCAACGGCACGAGGTATCGGCCGGGCGCTAGGCGTCCCCCGCGCGCCAGCGATCCCGGTGCGCCTCGACCGCGTTGCCCGGGACCCTCAAGCGGTCCGGACGGTCCGGATCCCGGGTCGAACTTCATCCGTTTCCTTCCGTTGACCCCATTTTGGACGAACCCTAGTGTCCGCGAGCACGATGGCGGTCCTTGCCCCTATTCTGGAGGTTCACACACGCAACGGCTTCCCGGCCAAAACGACCTGGGAAGATGTCGTCGCGCCCGTGCGGCCGTTCTTGGCGGACGTCTCCGAACGGTTGGCGGGTCAGGCGGACGCCTTCGAACCGGAGATCGCCGAGTACGCCCGCTACGCGCTGGCCAACCAAGGCAAGCAGCTCCGCCCGACGTTGGTGGCGCTCGCGGGCGGGACGATCGGGCCGGCAGGCGACGAGCTCGTGAAGATCGCGGTCGTGATCGAGATGATCCATCTCGCGACGCTGGTGCATGACGACATCATGGACGCCGCGACGATGCGCCGCAGCCAGCCGACCCTCTCGGCGCGCTGGGGAAACCAGGTCTCGGTGCTCCTGGGCGATTGCCTGTTCGCCCATGCCCTGAAGCTCGCGTCCGATTTCTCGACCACCGACATCAGCCGCGCCATCGCGCGTTCCACCGGCACCGTCTGCACCGGCGAGATCCTCCAGACGCACCGGCGGAGGCGCTGGACCCTGGGGCGTGCGGAGTATTTCAAGGTGCTGGAGATGAAGACCGCCGAGCTCTTCGGGCTGGCCTGCGAGCTCGGGGCCAAGCTAGCGGGCGGCACCGTGGCGGAGCAGGAGGCGTTGAGGCGCCACGGTCTCGCTTTGGGCACCGCCTACCAGGTCTACGACGATTGCCTCGACCTGTACGGGAGCGAGGAGACCGCCGGGAAATCGCTGGGCACGGATTTGGCGACCGGCAAGGTCACGCTTCCGTTGCTGGTCTTTTTCGAACGGGCGGGCGAATCCGAGCGACGGGAGGTCCTGTCCTGGCTCGACCGATGGGATCCGGAACGGTTCGGCGACGTCCGCGCGAGATTGGAGCAGCACGGCGCGCTCGCCGAATCCGCCGCCGCGATCGACTCGCTCCTGGCCGACGCCCGAACGGCTCTCGAAGGGATCCGCCCAGGACCGGCGACGCGCTCGTTGCACGGGCTCGCCGATTTTCTATCGCAACAGACCGCCGCGCTGGGTGGTTGAGCCTCGTCGCCCGTGAAGGAACCGCCCGCGACGCCCGGACAGCCCTCCGACCCGCCACCTGGCGCTCCCCAGGATGACCGGCCGCTGGTCGCGCGCGCCAAGTCCGGCGACCTCGGAGCCTACGACCAGCTGGTCCAGCTCTACCAGCAGCGCATCTACGGCCTCTGCTACCACCTGACCTCGAACCACGAGGACGCCAACGACCTGGCGCAGGACGCGTTCATCAAGGCATGGAAGGCGCTCGGGAGCTTCAAGGGCGATTCTTCGTTCTACACCTGGATCTACCGGGTCGCGTACAACACCTGCCTCAACCACCTCAAGACCCGCCGGCACCGGACGCACCACGTCAGCCTCAACGACCTCGACCAGAACGCCGAGCACGACCCGGGCCTGGTCGAGCTCATCTCCCAGAACACTCCGCGACGCGAAGCGGGCCTGGCCGAGCTCCAGAAAAGTTTGAACGAAGCCATGCTCAAGCTGTCGGAAGAACACAGGACCGTCGTGGTGCTGCACGATGTCCAAGGTCTGCCGCATGACGAGATCGCGAAAATCATGGGTTGCAATCCAGGGACCGTCCGTTCACGTCTTTTCTATGCCCGCCAGCAGCTACAGGCGTGGCTGTCCGACCTCCGCAAGTAGCCATGACACAGCCGCCTGAAGACTTCACCGATCTGCGCCGGATGCTGGCTTTGAAGCGCCACGAAATCCCGCCGCCCGGCTACTTCAACGGATTCTCCGCGAAAGTCATCGCCCGGATCGAAGCCGCGGAACTCGTCGCACCGCTCCCTTGGTGGCGCGCTTTCTTGGCGCCGTTGAACTGGCAGCGCGGCCTCGCCGGCGCCAATGCCCTGATCTGTGTGGGCACGGGGCTCGTCGGGGTCGCAGCGTACCACGCGGCGCGGAGCGTTCCCGAGGACGACAACGCCGTCTGGGCCCCGATCCCGCTCCAAGCCGGCATCGCCCCGCACCCTCGCACCCCGGCGGGGCTGCTGGACAACACGGGCACCACCGGCCCGGTGCTCTCTTCGGACACCGGACCGGTGTCCTTGGCCGGTTTCACGATGGGCACATCGTCGGGCGGCACCAACGACCACTCGGCGCCGCCGGGACTCTTCAGCCCTCCGGGCATGCGTCAGCTCCAGCCGCGGTTCGTTTTCTCGGACCGATGACCCTCGCCGTCTCCGTGCCGGAGATCCGACGGACCGTCGCGTAAGCACCCGTCGACCGGTTTTGCTTTGCCTTGACGAGGGTCGCACCCGCACGTTTCCGGGACCGACCTTATGGAAGACTCCTCCTCGCCTCCGCGTGCCTTCGTGCCGGACCGCCTGCCTTGGGTCATCGCGGCCGTCATGCTGGCGGCGTACCTCGCCACGCTGAACCCGTGGATCGCCGCCAATTCGATGGAGACCACCGCGCAACTGGGCGGTTGGGATGGTTCCCGGATGCAGACGCGGCCCCTGCTCTGGCTGTTGAGCCTGCCTTTGGGATGGGTGCCTGAGGCGAAGTTCCCGTACGCCATGAACCTCTTGGCGGCGGTCTTCGCGGCCGGCGCCGCCGGCCTGATGGCGCGCTGTGCCGCGCTGCTCCCGCACGACCGCACGCGCGAGCAACGTGTCCGCGGCCATTCGGACCGCACGATGCTGCACACGAAGTTCGCCTGGGCTCCCCCGGTCTTCGCCGCCGGGCTGCTCGGCTTCCAGCTCACCTTCTGGGAGCAGGCCACGGCGCAGACCGGCGAGATGCTCGACCTGCTCGTTTTCGCCTACTGCATCCGATGCCTATTGGAATACCGCCAAGACCTCCGGGAAACATGGCTCTGGAAGTTTGCTTTCATCTATGGCGCGGGCCTTGCCGGGAACTGGGCGCTGGTCGGGTTCGTCCCGTTGGCCGCGGTGGCCCTGATCTGGATCCGCGGCCTCGCCATCCTCGACGCGGGGTTCTTGCTCCGGTTCGTTGCTTGGGGCGCGGCCGGTTTGGCGGCCTACCTGGTCCTGCCCTTGGCCGGCCAGCTGCGGTCGGGCGACGGCCGCGGGTTCTGGGACATCCTGCACTACAACCTCGTCGTCCAGAAAAGCTACCTTTTCGGAATGCCGCGGGGACGTTTCCTCCTGCTGGCGATGGTCAACATCGCGCCGCTGGTGCTCGTCGGCATCCGGTGGACCGGCACGAAGGGGTCGAGCCTCGAGCGCCTCATGAGCGTCGGGGCGGTCGTGGTGATGAAGTTCTTCTTCTTGGCGATCGCCGCCTACATGGCATTCGACACCGCGTTCAGCCAGCGGATCATGATCCACCTGGACCCGCAGTTCGGCGGCATCCCGTTGTTGACCTTCCACTTCACCGCCGCGCTCGCCGCGGCCTATTTCCTCGGCTATTTCCTGCTCGTCTGCGGCCACGCTCCGGAGAAATCGTGGGAACGGCCCTCGCCCGGCTTCAGCGCGCTCTCGAAGCTGGTCTTCGGCCTGATGCTCGCCTTGACGATCGGTATCCCTACCGCGCTGGTGGCACGGAACCTCTCCATCATCCGCTCGAACAGCGGCCCCGTGTTGGACCACCTCGTCCGGTCCTTGGTCGCACCGCTGCCCTCGGAACCGGCCGTGGTGCTGTGCGACGACCCGGTCCTGAACGCCCTGCTGGCGGCACATCTGCGGCGGGAGCCGTCGGTCGTCCCCCATCTCTTGGTCTTCACGCCGTTCGCTCCACAGCCGTGGTACCGCGAACGGCTCCTCCGCGAGCACGGCGCGCGTTGGCCCGAGCTCGCGGCCTTCGCCAAGGCGACGGAAAGCGTCGCCGGACCGTTCCTCCAGTTGGTCGCACGCGCATCGACGAACGGTCTGGCCTTCTACTTGAACCCGGCCTCGAACTTCCTCCTCGAACAGTTCCAGCAACGCCCGGTCGACTCGGTGTTCCGGTTGAAGGGCTACGAACCCCGTCAGGTCGAACCATCGCCGCTCACCGCCGAAGAATCGGCCGCTTCGGTGGCCTACTGGACCCGGATGCAAGGCGAGCTCGAAGAACTCGCCGCCGCGTCGAAGCTCGGTGCCGTCAACGCCAAACAGGCGGCAGTTCTTTGGGCCCGAACCGCCAACACCACGGGCGTCTATCACCAGCAGGCC
>CANGMH010000315.1 GCA_947454005.1 Verrucomicrobiota bacterium | reverse complement strand
TGGACCGACGAGAACCGCCTCCAGATCTGGCTCCAGATCGAGATGCTCGCCAGCGAGTCCCTTGGCCGGGCCGGCATCGTGCCCGCCGCCGATCTGGCCAAGATGAAGGCCGGTGCCGAGAAGTGCTTCGCCGACACCAAGGCGCTCACCGAACGGGCGAAGGAGCTGGAGAAGACGCTCAACCACGACGTGATCGGCTTCACCACCGCGGTGGCCGAGCAGATCGACGACCGGGCGAGCCGATGGCTGCACTTCGGCCTCACCAGTTCCGACATCGTGGACACCGCCTTCGCCGTCCAGATGGTCCAGAGCGCGGACATCCTGATCCGGGATGTCGAGACCCTGCTGCCGGTGATCGCCCGGCGGGCCAAGGAGCACAAGTTGACGCCCTGCATCGGCCGGAGCCACGGGATCCACGGCGAGCCCACGACCTTCGGGCTCAAGCTGGCGCTGATGCATGAGGAGTTCTCCCGCGCGTTGTCGCGGTTGCGGCACGTCCGCGAGGTCGTCGCCGTCGGCAAGCTCTCCGGCGCCGTAGGCACCAACGCGCACCTCTCGCCCGACGTCGAGGAACAGGTCTGCCTCGCCCTCGGCCTGCGGCCCGCCACCATCGCCACGCAGGTCGTGCAGCGCGACATCCACGCCGAGTTCATGAACTGCCTCGCCCTCGTCGGCGCGGGCTTCGAGCATTGGGGCGTGGAGTTCCGTCATCTCCAGCGCACGGAGGTCCTGGAGGCCGAGGAGCCCTTCACAAAGGGCCAGAAAGGCAGCAGCGCCATGCCGCACAAGCGCAACCCGATCACTTGGGAACGGCTCACCGGCCTGGCCCGCGTGCTGCGAGGCAACGCCGTCGCAGCCATGGAGAACGTCGCCCTCTGGCACGAGCGCGACATCAGCCACAGCAGCGTCGAGCGCATCATCTTCCCCGATTCGTGCACGCTGCTCGACTACATGTTCGGCCTGCTCACGCGCCTGATGGACGGCCTGCTGGTCTACCCCGAGAACATGCGCAAGAACCTCGGTCTGAGCCTCGGTATGTGGAACAGCCAGACCGTCCTGCTCGCGCTCATCCGCAAGGGCCTGACCCGCGAGGACGCCTACTCGCTCGTGCAGCGCAACGCGATGAAGACCTGGGAGGTGAAGCACGCCGGCCGCGACGACGCCGACTTCTTGGAAGTGCTGCGGGCGGATGCCGAGGTCGCCGCCCACTTCGCGCCCGGTGAGCTGGAGAAGCTGTGCTCCATCGAGTTCCACCTGAAAGAAGTGGAGAACCGGTTCCAGAAGCTCGGCCTCTGAGCCGGGACGATGCGGATGCGGCGCTGGTGGACCCGTCCGTGAGCGCCGCCAACACGCAGGACGCGGGTGCTGAGCCATCGGGGCGCCCGCGTCGTCCTCGAGGTGGCCAGTTCTGGCCTTTCGGCGCGGCCGTCCGCGCGGATGTGAATCGCGGCCGTCGCAGGGTAGCCACCGTTAAAATCCCGGGAAGTGTCGCCACAGCCGAGGATTTCCAGCCAGTGGGCTCGTGGATCCGGGCCCGTGCTCCTTAGCGGCCAGGGATCCCCAGGTCGACAGGCGAGAAGCCGGTGAGAGGGTGAAGGGCGATCTCGGAAAGCATCTGTTTGGCATCTTGGATCTGGTGCAGTTCTCGGAACCTCCACTCGAACAGTTCACCGTAGGCCGACGCCAAGGTGGCATCCTGCTGCTTCAACTCTGAGAGCACCATTGCCGAGTGATTCGCCAACGCCTGCCTGTACATGGCGTGCTGTCCATCTGTCTGGCCCGGGGGCTTTTGGGAAGCCCTGCTGTTGTCGGCTTCTCTGGCCTTCTCTTCGGCACGTTCCCAATCCTGCATCTCGCCGAGCAGCGCCGCGAACGTCCATGCGTCCTTGACCGCGTCCGAACGGTACAGGGTTTCCAATTCCGCGTGTCGGCCGAGCACCGACGTGATCTCTTTGAAGCCAGGAACCTGCTCGCTCGCGATCCGTGCTTCGTAGTGTGCACGCAATCGGTCCTCCGGATCCTCTGCGGGCGACGGAACCGAGCGCACATCGGTCCGCGAAGCATCAAGCCACCGGTCGACTGTCGATGGAACGTCCACCGCCATCGGCTCCATCGTTTCCTGCAAAGCCTTCGGTCCTGCGTCCCGGTCAAGACCTGGATCGCGCAAGGCGGCCAGATTCCAGTCATCGATGAAGATCTTGTGACCGAGACCTACCAACTGGGTCTTGATCGTGTGCTTTTCCGCCGGGACCTTCTCGGCGATCTCGGATATTCGCCGCAGGGATCGGATCGCATCGCACAAGGTGCGTCGCGTGTGATCGCGATGCTCCGGCGGGAGGCCTGGCCGCTGCGTGATCTGCGTCCCGGCTTGGGAATCCCTGCTCACACGCGCATCGCCAACGACTGACGGGGCAGGGGCTGCGTTCATGGACTCGCGCGGGAGGTCGCTCAGGTTCGATCCTGTCGTCGTCTTGCGGCGCGAGCCGAAGAGACAGAAAAGAGACGTCAAGACCAACACCAGGCCGCAGATACGGTGTTTGGTGGAAAGGTTCATATGCTGGCCGTTGTCAGTAGTCCCAAGGTCCGCCGATCCATACGCGGGGAACCCAGTTGTAGTCGTGGTTCAGATAGCCCGGTGACGCGAACTGCGTCCCTGTTTCGGCGATCATCGTGGCGTATATGTACGGCGAAGCTGCCCCGACAGGAGGGTTGCAGTCCCCGGAGATCGGTGTCCGGATCTGTTTGATCCATACTTCGTACGGTCCGCTTGCCGGGAAGAATCCGGTCTTGACCACTGAGCCGGCCCAGACAGCTAGGGTGAACGTCTCCAATCCGTTATATAGATAGGTGGAGACCGTCCCGTCAGGATTGGCCACCGAACGGTCGCATCGGTAGTTCCATTTGGCGAGATTGCTCAGGATGAACGGGTTGCTATGATGGACCTCAGAACTTCCCGACGCTGACCAGTTGATCTCGTCGGTTGTGTAGACATATGCTCCGGTCACCAAAGATCGATCGCATTTGTAGGTCTGGTTCCAGTTCTGGTCACGATAGGTTCCCCACCAACTTCTTCTCCAATTGTGCAATGCGTAGTGCGGGGTCACCGTCGTGGAACCGACGAAACCTGAAGCGGTGTTGTAGAACGTCTTCGCCAAACCGACCAACGTGCCAAGAGATGGTTCGTCGGCATGCAGGGTCGTCCAAGCGATTGCCGTTGAGACAAACGCAGTGGTCTTGAAGAGCTTGTGCTTCATAGTTGGACAGATGCGATTGTTGTAGCGGGGGGTAGGATACCGAAACGGAGGTCGCGATCGGTCATCATGTGTTCTGCTGCTCATCGATGCTCGGAGGACGGGGGTGATGCGTGTGCGAGACTTATACAAACTAGGGAAAAACCTCGTCAACACGAAAGAAAACCTGGCAATGATTAGTTATCCCGGGAATCGTGCCCGCGCCATCAAAGCGCGAACTTGCTAGGGTACGGCGCTGATCGGTTTGCCTGTTTCCCGCGAGGGAATCACTGCGCGGCCTTCTGGTTTGGCGGCTTGTCGATCGCTTCGGCGGTGGGCTTGCGTCCTATCGCCGAAACGACGGACGGTTCGGATCGCCGACGTTGCGGATGCGACCGTCTCTTTTCAACCGGCGCACCTATGGCGCGAGAATCCGCCCTGTCATCCGCCCGCGAGGATGCGTTCTGCCGCTTGTCGGACGCTGGTCGCCAGCTCCGGCGGGGCGAGCACCTTGGCGGCGCCGCCCCATCCCAGAACCCAGCGCTCGACTTCCTGCAGGCTGCCGAGCTTGAGCCGCAGCTCGACCTCGCCGCCCGGAAGCTCGAGCAGCTCCTGCGACGGATGCCACCGCTTCTCGCGGATGTAGTCGGCCACGCGTTCGGCGAAGCGCAGCACCACGGCGTAGTCGCCTTCCTTGGAGTGGATGCCGAAGCTGTCGCGCAGTTGCCGCTCCAGCGCGAACTTCGCCGGCCGCGTGAAGGTCTTGCCGGTCTGGGTGGCCTCGATGATGCGGGCGGGGACGAAGGTGCGGAGGTCCTTCCTCAGATGGTCGTAGGCGAAGAGGTACCAGTCGCCGTTCACGTTCGCCAGATGGTACGGGTCGACGACGCGCCGTTCGGGCGAGCGGGCGCCGGGTTTGCGATAGCTCAAGGTGAGCTGGCGGCACCTCTGCATGGCGAGGGCGAGGGTGTCCATCACCGGGAGGTTCAGGACCGGCTCCGCTGTGGTGCGGAAGGAGATGGTCTGCTCCCACTCGGCGAGGTTGAGCGACACCGTGTCGGGCAGCGAGCGGGCGAGCTTGCGGAAGGCTCCGGCGAGCCGCTTCTCGAAGGGCGTGCCACGATATTGGTGCAGTGATTTCTCGGCGACCAGCAGCGCGAAGAGCTCGCCTTCGCTGATCTGCAGCGTGGGGAACGACTCGACCTCCTCGGTGTACTGGTAACCGTTCGCCGACGCGACGTACTCGAGCGGCAGGTTCATCCGGTCGCGCATGAACTCGAGGTCGCGCTGGATGGTCTTGGTGGTGACCTCCAGCTCGCGCGCCATCGTGGTGGCGTTCGGATGCTTCCCGGCCGCGATGAGCGCATGGATCCGCATCATCCGCTCCAGCGGAGGACGGGTGTTGGGCATCTCCTTGGACGACGAGGTCGAGCGCTTCACGCGGTGGAGGATGCGGCGGCCGATCGTGGTGCAAAGCGGAAAGGTTCGACCATCGGGCGCCGCTCGCGCCGTCACCGGGCCGAAGAACGTTTTGCAAAATGCCGTCGACGCCACCAGCTTCCGCGCCCATGGATTCCTCCGACAAGATGTTGTCCCTCGCCGAGCTGCCCGCGTGGCGCGAGGCGTTGCGCGCGTCCGGACGCCGCTTGGTCGTCACCAACGGCGTGTTCGACCTGCTGCACACGGGACATGTCACCTATCTCGAAGGCGCCCGGAGCGAGGGCGACGCGCTGCTCATCGGCGTGAACGGCGACGACAGCGTCCGCCAGCTCAAGGGCCCGTCGCGTCCGCTCAATCCCGAGGCGGACCGGGCCCGCGTGCTGGCCGGCCTCGGTTGCGTGGACGCCACCTGCATCTTCCCCGAGATGCGGGCCGTGAAATTCCTGTCCGTCGCGCGGACCGACATCTACGTGAAGGGCGGCGACTACACGCTCGACACCATCGACCAGAACGAGCGCCGCGCCGTCGAAAGCCACGGCGGCCGCATCGTCTTCATCCCGTTCGTGCCGGGCCGATCCACCACCGGCCTCGTCGCCAAGATCCAACGCCTTTGATCCATGAGTGAAC
>CANGMH010000314.1 GCA_947454005.1 Verrucomicrobiota bacterium | reverse complement strand
TCATCTTCCACAATCGCCGTGCTGATGGTCATGGCTCGGTCGGATGACGGTCGGGCAGGGCACGGGGAGGGGCAACGGCCAAAACGGGTCAATGTCCGGCCAGCGGCTTCAGCGGCACCCACAGCCGCACTTCCGTTCCCTGGCCGGGGGAGGAGGTGATGCGCGTGCTGCCGCCCCATTGTTCCAGCCGCCGTCGCATGTTCGACAGCCCGTTGCCGGCGGCCTCGGCGGCAACTGCGTCGAACCCGCGGCCGTCGTCGACGACGCGCACCTCGAATCCGTCCTCGCCCGGCAAGAGCCGGAGGGTGACCTCCTGGGCATCCGCGTGCTTCACCACGTTGTTCAGCGCCTCCTTGATGGTGAGGTAGACATCGTGCCGCACCTCCGCGGCCAGCGGTCGTACCGGGATGTTCAGCGGCAGGTCGAGCCGGAGCCGCAGCTCGGTCTCCTCCAGGTATTCGGTCGCGTAGCGGCAGATGTACTCGGTGAGCCCGGCCAGCGTGTCGTTGGAGGGCTTGACCGCCCACACCATCTCGTCGAGGGCCTGCGCGGCATCGCGCGACATGCGGGCGACGGACCGGAAGCTGCCCGAGCCTTTGCCCTCGCCGATATCGCGCTCGGCGAGCTCGCTGAAGAAGGCGATCTTGGTGAGCCGCGCGCCCAGGTCGTCGTGCATGTCGCGGGAGATGCGCGCGCGTTCCCGCTCGACGGCGGCCAGCTTCTCCGCCGCGGCGAGACGCAGCGCGAGGCGCCGGGTGGAGATGAAGCGGACGAGCAGAATCCCGGCCGCCGCCGCCGCCGTGATGGTCGAGAAGCGGAACCACCGGGTCTCCCAGAAGAAGGCGCCCACCGCGAGGTCGAGCGATGCGTCCGGTCCTTGCCATCCGCCCCCGGGGCCGGCCGCCAGGACGCGGAACGTGTGGCGGCCGGGCGGGAGCTTGGGATAGATCGCGGACCGGCGCAGACCGCTCTCCTTCCACGTCGCATCCACGCCCTCCAGGCGGTAGCGGAAGCGCACCTTGCCGGGGCGGCTTAATTGGATCCCCGTGAAGCGGATCTCGACCTGGGAGGTGCCCGCGGGCACCTCGAAGGCGGAGCGCGCATCGAGCCGGGACGCGCGGCCGTCGAGGCGGATCTCCTCGATCCTCGGGCTGGGGACCCAGGTCCGTTCCACGCGGGTCGGATCGAACGAGACCAACCCTTGCAACGTGGCGCAGTGGATCATCCCGGCCTCGTCGGCGACGATCGTCGGCTGGGCGGGACCGTAGCTGCCGGAGACCGGCAGGCCATCCTCGGCACCGAACGTATCTGCATCCAGGTGGCTTCGCCGTCCGGCCACACAATCGGCGTAGGCTTCCGGCCGCACCCGCATGAGACCGCGGAACGTCGCCAGCCAGAGGTTGCCCGCGCGGTCCTTCACCATGCCGCAGACCGCGTTGTCGGTCGTCTCCTCATCGAGCGGGAACCCGGTCAGGCGTCCGTCGAGCACGCGGTTGAGGCGGTTGCCCTTGGTCCCGATCCACATGCCGCCATCGTCGTCCGCCAAGAGCGAGAAGACGCCGGTGGGGAAGGTGTCCTTGCCGTAGCGGATCGTGCTCCATCGTCCCTCTTCCCAGAGGCTGATGCCGGCGTAGGTGCCCACCCACACGCGACCGGACTTGTCCTCCGCGAGGCAGATCCCTCCGGGCTCGATGAGATCGTTCTGTCACCTGAACGTCTGCACGCCGCCCGCCGACTTGCGGAAGACCTCTTTGCCGCCCGCCACCCAGATGTCCCCGCGGCGGGTCTCCAGATAGGCCGCGGGCCATTCAGCGGTGGACCAAGGCGGGCCGGCCGACGGCGCCACCCCGGTTCCTTCGCCGCCGGGGAAGAAGCGGAGCCCCGCCTCTTGTGCGCCCATCCAGAGCCCGCCCCGCGGGTCCTCGTGGATCAACTGGACGACCACGTCGTTATGCGGACGGCGGAGCCGGAGGTCCTCCCCGGGGCCCAGCGACCATACATGGCCCTCTTGGCTGCCCAGCCAGAGCCCTCCGGCACGGCGCAGCGCGACCGCCGTGAGGTGGGCGCTGGGCAGACCGTGCCGCCGGTCCCGCAGCGTGAAGGCGGATTCGCTCAGGCGGATCAGGCCGTCGTTGCGGGTGCCCAACCACAGGTTGCCTTCGTCGTCCGGCAGGGCGGCGACGATGTCGGTGAACGGCTGCCCGTCCGGCTGGTTCACCGGCTCGACCGTGCCCTTCGCCAGATCGATCCGGTAGACGCGGCCGTCGTTGGTGACGAGGGCCGCCGAGCCGCCGGCAGAGCCGAGCAGGGTGCTGACGTTGTCGGTGACCCCGGGCCGGGTAATCGACTGGAGCTGCGCCCGGCCGGGCGTGAACAGGTGCACTTGGCTCCCTTGGATCAGCCAGGAACCGCCGGACTTCCGCGGCACGGTCCACGTGTATCCGGGTCCTGGAAAAGCCGGAATTCCGGAAGCCTTTTGCCACCGGCCGTCGAGCCATTCCCACCATCCGTCCGCGCGGTACACCGCCGGTGCGCGGCGTCCCGAAGCCACCATGGGCGCGCCGTTGAGCGGGAACTCCGACGACACGGCCTGCGACCGGCCCGGACCCGTTTCCCAGAGCTGGCCCAGACGCACCGCCCAGTCGCGCCCCGAGTCGTCTTCCAGCCAGGCGGTCATCTGGATGAGGTCCGGTCGGGCGGCAAAGGTCCCGTCGTCCCGGCGCTGGCACCACTGGCCGTCCCGGGTCAGGAAGAGCAGCCCGTTCCGGCGGGTCGCCAGGAAACTGGCGACATCGCTGGTGAACATGGGCGGCTGGTTCCGCGCGTCGTAGACCTCGAAACGTTGGCCGTCGAACCGCGCCAGGCCGTTCACCGTGCCGACCCAGAGGTAACCGTCGGCGGTCTGCGCGAGACAGGTGATCTGGTTGTGCGGCAGGCCGTCCTCGGTGCGCCAGGTCTTGACCCGATGCTCGCCCGCACCGGCCGTGAGCAGGGCGAAAGCCAGCCCGAGCAGCCATCGGGCCCATGACGTGAAACGAGACATCGCGCGATCCGAACGTTCCCGGGCGGAGGCTAAGGGTCCCTCCGGCCCGCCATCGAGGCCGGAGTTCTCCCGCCCCGGCCGGGCCAGGAACCGGCGACGGCGCCCGCCAGCGTGAGCCCGCAGAGCGGCGCGCCCAACCAGTCCCCCATGCGGCTGTAGAAGGTGACCTTGGGATGCGTCCACACCTGGCGGACGGAATGGCCGGTCACGCCGGCCTCCTGGCGGATCTTCTGGATCTCTTCCATGCGGCGCGTCACCTCGGCGCGCAGCCCGAGATCGGAGGCCAGCTCCGCCTCGCGTCCCGCGCGCAGGCGTTGCAGGTCGGCGATCCGGGGCAGCTCGGGCGCCCCGAGGCCGGTCCAGTGCCGACCGGCGCGGTTGGTCACCAGGCCTTCGACACCGCCATCGGGCCGGATGAAGCCGGAGATGCCGGTGTTGATGCTGCACGCGATGCCCACCCTCGCCTCGACCGCGCGGACCCGCAGGCTCGAGAAGAACCAGCGTTGCGCGCGGTTGCGCGCGAAGCCGCCGAGATTCCCCGGGAGGGTCAGGAAATCGATCGGCTTGGGACCGTCGCCGACGGCGAACGTGCCCGAGGTCTCGGGGAAAAGGCCTTCGCTGCAGACCACGACACGGTGCCGCCAGATGCCGGCCTGGTTGGTGACCTGGAACGGATGCCATTCGGCGCCCGCGTCGAGCCAACTCATCCGCGAGGAGCTGCGCGCGCCGCCGAGCCAATCCATGATCCGGCCGACCACCGGGACATCGGACCAGGGCATCGTCTCGCCCCCGGGGAACAAGCGGCGCTTGAACTGCCGCTCCGGCTCCGTCGCGGCCCCTGGATCATATCGGGTCACGGCATTGAAGCTGTGCGGTTCCTCCGGACGGCCGGGCCGCGGCAGGAGGGCGATGCTCCCGTACAGCACGGGGACGGCCTGCCGGCCCACCCACGCCTTGAAGTCCGCGCGTTCGGACGCCCCGTCGGGCCATTCCGCGTTGATGACGGGAAAACCGGTGGGTGCTTCCGGCCACAAGACCAGTTCCGGCCGCGGCTCCTCCCGCAGGGCCGATTCGGAGAGTTGCCGCAGGTCCCGCATGAGCAGGTCCGGATCGAAGGCTCCCGCGGTGTCGCGATCGACCGGCACATCGGGCTGGATGACCGCCAGCACCGGACCCGGCTTCATCTCTTTCCGGATCGCTTCCGATGTCCGGCTGCCGTGGACGAACGCGACCGCCACCAGCACCACCGCGCCGGCGATCCGGACACCGGATCCGGGCCGCCCCTCGACGCGCCTCCACAGGACCTCCGCGAGCAGACCGCACAGGACCGCGGCGATCACGCTGATGCCGTAGCTGCCGGCGATATCGGCGGTTTGCAGCAGCCAATCCAGTTCCGTCAACGGCAAGGCCAGCGAGCCGGACGGGATGGCCATCGGTCCGAGCATGCGAAGGTATTCGCCGCCCACCCAGGCGATGGGAAAGGCCAGCGCCGCCGACCCACCCAGCCTCCCGTGGAAGAACCGGAACGCCAGAGCCACCGGGACCATCGTCAGCGCCCGGAACGGTATCAGGACCAATGCTCCCCGCGGCGAGTACGCGGCGAACGGTCGGTCCAAGAGCGCGAAGTAGACGATCCCGAACAGAAGACCGACCGCCACGGATTGGCGGACGGTCCCGGCCTTCATCCATGTCGCCACCAGCAGGGCGGCTCCGGGGATCACCAAGGGCCAAGGGCCGAAATACGCCGAGACGGTGACCAGCCCGCTGAGCACCGCCCAAAGCTCCGGGTGGCGCCCGATCGCGCGGATCCAGCCGCAGGTCCGGGCCGGTTTCACGACAGGGTCCGACCCGGACGGCGGGCGGGATCGGCCAACGGTGGCGCGGGGCGTGGTTTCAGAGCGACGGGACACGATGATGGCGATGCGACTTCCCCGAGCCTTCTTGTCCATCGAGGCATGTCGACTCCCCAAAGTGGTGAATGGCGGACGCGGGTGTGCGGACCGGACCGGGTCCGCGCCGGGACGATAGGGAAGGAGGGAACGCGGCCCCGTCATCCGCCGGTCCGCTCCGGGGACATAGCGTCGGACGGTCCGTCGCCACCCGGTTCAGACGCCCCGATACGCGCACCGCGAGTTGCACGTCTCCGCGATCACCACCTGGGTGAGCAGCGGGAGCGACGGCTTCAAGCGGTCCCAGATCCATCGGGCGACGTGCTCGCTGGTCGGGTTCTCCAGCCCGGGGATCTCGTTGAGATAGTTGTGGT
>CANGMH010000313.1 GCA_947454005.1 Verrucomicrobiota bacterium | reverse complement strand
TCGCGCCGTTGGGGAAGAACACGAAGGCGGTCCGCAACGGTGCACCGGTCGCGGTGACGGCCAGCTTCCCCGCGGACGCCCCACCGGCCCCGAGCACGGGCAGCGGCGCGAGCGAAGCGAAGGCGGGCAGAGCGATGGTGGCGCCGAGGCCGCGCAGGAACCGGCGACGGCTGAGGCTGGCGTGGCGTTCGGCGGCGAGGTGGCGGTGGGTGTTCATGGCGAGGTCCGTGCGTCGGCACGTTGGCGGAGCGGAGCGGGGTCTTTCCGCGCCGGGTCCTTGGAGCGGGTCTTCTGGAAAGGAGCGGAGGCGATGACACCCGAGAACAGGGCCGACGGACGGCCGTCCGCCTTCACCAAACGGTCGACGATCTGGTCGACGGTCTCGACATCGTGCGGTTCGAGCCCGCGGCCGAGCGCGTAGGTCAGCATCTTCTCGGTCAACGTCCGGTAGAACTGCACCGCATGCTTCTCGGCGAGCACGCGTTTGAGTCCGCGCACATCGGCGAAGCTCTCGCCGGTGAGCAGCTTGCCCGTGGCATCGATGGCGATCTTGCGCTCGGAATCGCGCCACATGCCCATCGCGTTGAAGTTCTCGAGCGCGAGACCGAGCGGGTCCATTCGGTCATGGCAGCCGCTGCACAACGGCTTCTCGCGGTGCAGCGCGAGCGTCTCGCGCAACGAAAGCGTCCGGCCCTTCGATCCTTTCGCGGCGTCCTCCAAGGACGGGACGTCCGGCGGCGGCGGCGGCGGCGGTGTGCCGAGGATGTTGTCGAGCACGAAGAGCCCGCGCTTCACCGGCGACGTGCGCGTGGGATTCGAGGTGACCGCGAGCACCGTGCCCTGGGTGAGGATGCCGCCGCGCGGGCTGTCCGGCGGCAAGGTCACGAGCCGCATCTCGTCGCCGACGACGGCGAGGTTCGTCAGCCCATAGTGCTTCGCGAGGCGTTCGTTGAGGAACGTGTAGCCGCCATCGAGCAGCTCGCGGAGGCTGCGGTCCTTCCGGACCACGTGGGCGAAGGTCTCCTCCGTCTCCTGGCGCATCGCGCGACGCAGGTCGCGGGTGAGCTCGGCGGCCAGCGGTCGGTCGGCGCGCTGCTGGAACAGGAGCCGCATCGCGTCCATCTCCTTGCGCTCTTCCGCCGTGAGCTTGGCGTCCGGCTTGTCGCGCAGCTCGCGGAAACGGGCGCGCCGCGTCTCGAACTCCACATCGGGCGCCGCTTCCCTCGCGAGCACCTGCCGCGAGTCGATCACCACCGATTCGATGTCGCGGGCCTGGAGCCATTGCCCGACGAAGTTGCGGATGAATCCGTCGAACTTCGCGTCCGCCATCATCCGCCGGACCTGGGCATCGAGATCTTGGCGGACGCCCTTCGCGTCGGCGAGCCGCGAGAGCTCGGCGTCCGGCATGGTGGACCAGAGGAAGTACGAGAGCCGCGACGCCAAGGCGTGCTCATCGACCGGGAGATGCCCGCTGGCGGAGACCCCGGCCTCGGCGGCCTCCTCGCGGAAGAGGAACCGGGGCGACGCGAGCACGGCGGTCATCGCCTGGCCGATCCCGGCCTCGAAGGCCTTGCCCGGCTGCTGCCAGGTCGCTTCCGCCAGCGCGACGAGCCGGTCGAGCGTCCGCGCCTCGACCGGGCGCCGATAGGCCTTGCGGACGAAGGGCGCCAGGATCTCTCGGGCGTAGGCGCGGCGGCCTTCCACGTCGGTCGGCGTCGCGCGGGGGAAATATCGGGCGTGGTCCTTCGGACGGACCCAATGCCGTTCGTCCATCGGGCCGCGCACCGTGACGGAATCGACGCGCAGCGTGAGCGAACGGACGTGTTTCGCCTCCGGCGTCAGCGGTTGGATCTCGAACGTCAGCCGGTGATCGCCGGCGATCCAGTCGACCTCGTGCTCGAAGCGCAGGGCACGGTTGTTCTCGCGGGTGAGGTCCCGGCTGAGCAGCTCCTCGCCGTCGGCGCTGAAGACCAGCCTGCACTTGTTGTAGTCGAACTGGTTGTCGACGAAGCGCTCGTTCGCTGAGAGGTCGAGCACGAGCTGGTGGCGTCCGCCCTTCTTGGCGTGGAAGACGTAGGTCGCCGTCGCCGGCTCGTAGTACGAGAGCGTAAGGGTCCCCGCGGGACGGACCGGGCCGCCCGCCTTCGCCTCGGCGGACGCCGGTTCCTTCACGAAGGCGTTGCCGGGGACGACCTGCTCGGCCGGGAGCGCCGGCACCGACGGGACCGCCTTGGACACGATGGTGTTCGCGGCCGCGAGATACTTCTCCAGAAGCATCGGCGGCAGCGTGAGCACATCGCCGATGTTGTCGAAGCCATGCCCGGCATCGTCTGGCGGGAACTCGACCTGCGTGTCGAACTCGACGCCGAGCAGATCGCGGACGGTGTTGCGGTACTCGGTCCGGTTGAGCCGACGGACGGTGACCTTGCCCGGATCCGGATCCGCCGGATCCAGACCGAGCGCGCCGCGCTTGATCCAGTGCTCGAGACGGCGGAGTTCTTCCGCGCTCGGCTGCGGCTTCTTCGCCGGGGGCATCATGCCCGCGCGGATGTTCTTGAGCACGGACAGCCAAAGATCGGCACGGCCGATCAGCTCGGCGTCGGACTTCGCTTGGTCGAAGGCGACCTTGCCCTTGTCCATGCCGTCGCCGTGGCAGTCGTTGCAATAGCGCGACAACAGCGGCTGGATCTCTTTTTGGAAATCCTCCAGGGCCCGCGGATCGGCCGCCGCGAGCCGGAACGCGAGCGACGCCGCCGATGCCACGATGCCGGCGATCGGCCACTTCCACGGATGGGACATGAGCGTCATCGATAGGGAAACGGTCGGAGCAATCTATGGGTCCCCAAGCGTCGTCGACAACCCCGTAGATGAACTGGCCGGGAGCTCCGGAAGGCTGGACGGAAGATCTCTTGGAACGACGGGAGCCTGCGGATCTGGGATGCCGTTCTTCGTGAGTCAGCAGACTGGCCCGCGGGATGGCGGGCTTGATCCGGTACCGGAGACACAGCCGGACGCCGTGGTCCCGGTTGGCAAACCGGAGCGATCGACGGTCGGCCCTTCGGATCCGACCAGCGCGATGCGGCAAGGCCTCGAGGTGACCGCTAATGAAACTCGTTGCTCCGCGCGAGGGGGCTATCTAGTTTCCGCCCGCGTTTCTGCCGCAGTGCGCGGGTAGCTCAATTGGATAGAGCGTCGGTCTCCGAAGCCGAAGGTTGTGGGTTCGATTCCCGCCCCGCGCACCATCTCCGGGTCGGTCCCGGTATTTCTAGTAAGGGCAATCCTGCATCTGGTGGTCGGAGACGACGACGCACGGGATCTCGCACATCACCCACCTTCTGCTCGGTGCCGTGCCGCCGCCATGGCATCCTGCGCGCGTGCAGCAACCTCCAGCCCCCTCCACGGACCCGGTCGTCGTCGCCACCCGCCTGTGGCTCGAGAAGGCCGTCATCGGCCTCGGCCTCTGCCCTTTCGCCAAAGCGGTGCACGTCCGCGGCCAGATCCGCTACGCCGTCAGCGATGCCCGGACCGAAGACGCGCTGCTCGACGACCTCCGCGCCGAGTTGCAGGCCTTGCACGTCGCCGACCCGGCACAGGTGGACACCACGCTGCTCATCCATCCACACGTGCTCCAGGACTTCGCCGACTACAACGCCTTCCTCGACCTCGCGGACGATGCGTTGGCGGACGCCGGGCTGGTCGGGGAGATCCAGGTCGCCAGCTTCCATCCGCGCTACCAGTTCGCAGGCACCGGGCCCGACGATATCGGCAACTTCACCAACCGGTCCCCCTACCCCACCTTGCATCTGCTGCGCGAGGCCAGCATCAGCCGGGCGGTGAGGTCCGGTCCCGATGCCGCCTCTATCTACGAAGCCAACATCGCCACCCTGGAGAAGCTCGGCCACGAGGGCTGGACGAAGCTCGGCCTGACGCCGCCGCGGTGAAGACCGGACCGCGTCCGCGGACGCGATCTTCTCCTCGGTCCGGCGACGGCCCCTGTGGCAACCTCGCGCCGTGCACACGCTCTATCTCGACCTCTTCAGCGGCATCAGCGGCGACATGTTCATCGGCGCGTTGCTCGATCTCGGCGTCGACGCCAAGGCCTTGGACCGCGAGCTGAAGAAACTGGCGCTCGACGGCTACCATCTGCACGTCGGGCGCGGACAGAAATCCGGCATCGAGGGCGTGAAGTTCGACGTGCATCTCGAGGCCGAGTGCGACGGCCATTCGCACGAACACGGGCACGCCCATCCCCATCCCCACGGCGACCACGGCCATGCACACGGGCACTCGCATGCTGAGAACCGCGATTTCGCGCGGATCCAGCATCTCATCGGCGCGAGCGCGCTCTCGCCGTGGGTGAAGGAGAAATCGGTCGCCGTGTTCCGCCGTGTGGCCGTCGCCGAGGGCAAGATCCACGGGATGCCGCCGGAGAAGGTCCACTTCCATGAGGTCGGCGCGGTGGATTCCATCGTCGACATCGTCGGCGTCTGCGTCGGATTGGAGCTGCTCGGCAAACCGCGGGTCCTGGCCGGGCCGGTGACCGAAGGCACGGGCTTCGTGAAGTGCGCGCACGGCCGGATGCCCCTGCCCGCTCCGGCCACTTTGGAGATCTTCGCCGCACGCGGCGTCGCCATCGCGCAATGCGAAGAACCCAGCGAGCTGGTCACGCCCACCGGGGCGGCCTTGGTGGCGGAGTTCGCCGAGACCTTCGCGCCGATGAGCGGACTGGTCGCGCGCAAGGTCGGCTACGGCCTCGGGACCCGCGACAACCGGACGCGTCCCAACGTGCTCCGCGCCGTGCTCGCCGACACGGCCGGAACCGACGCCGACGGACACGACTGGGAGACCGACACCATCGCGGTGCTGGAGACCAACCTGGACGACGTGAGCGGCGAGGTGCTCGGGCACTTCATCGGGACCACCCTCGCGGCCGGCGCGCTCGATGTCTTCCACACGCCGGTCCAGATGAAGAAAAACCGTCCCGGCGTGCTGCTCACGGTGCTGTGCCGGGCGGAGGACGCCGACAAGTTCACCGTGCGGCTGCTGCGGCACACCAGCGCGTTCGGCGTGCGCCGGACGCTCGCGGAGCGCCGCAAGCTGCGCCGGGAATTCGTCACCGTGAAGACCGAGTTCGGCGAGATCCCGGTGAAGCTCGGCATGCTCGACGGCGAGATTGTGCAGGCCGCGCCGGAATTCGAGGTCTGCCGCGCGAAGGCGGTCCAGGCCGCCGTGCCGTTGAAGGAGGTCCACGAGGCGGCCCTGATCGCCCGAATCGCGGCCGGAAAGAAGTGAGGCCGGTCGACAGGTCTGGTCCGGCCTGGGACGACGTG
>CANGMH010000312.1 GCA_947454005.1 Verrucomicrobiota bacterium | reverse complement strand
TCGGACCGGCGAGGTCGTTGGTCAGCGCCGCGTGCAAGGGCGCGAGGTCCTTGATCTTGTTGAAGTCGAGGAACAGGTAGGTCGGCGCCCGCAGGGACGCGAGCGGCGCGATGTCCGAGACCCGGTTGTGCGACAACGACAAGGTGGAGAGGCCCCGGAGGTTCTGGAAGCCGGCGACGGACGACACCTGGTTGAACTCGGCGTGCAGCGAGACCAGACGCGGCAAGTTGGTGACCGCGCCGAGCGACTTCAGCTTGTTGTGCCCGAGGTAGAGGCTGGCGAGGTTGGTCGATCCGGCGAGAGGCGCGATGTCCGCCACCTGGTTCCACGAGAGCTCGATGTACTGGAGCGCAGGGACGGTCGCGAGCGGCCGCACGTCCTTGATCCGGTTGGTCGCGAGGTTGAGGTATTGGAGCTGGCGCAGGCCCTTGAGAGCCGCGAGGTCGGTGATCTGGTTTCCGGCGAGATCCGCCGAGGCCAGCGCCTTGCAGTGCTCCAGACCGCGGAGATCGGTGATGCCGCGTCCGTTGGCGTTGACGGTGGAGACGCTCACCACATCGGCCGCGGTGATCGGGGAGTTCGTGTAGCGCTTGGCGAAGACCTGTTGGCGGACGGCGTCCTCCAACCGCTTGTCGGCGAAGATGGAGACCTCGTTCGTGGCATCCGCCGCGCGCCCGGCGGGAGGGGCGACGAAAGCGAGCAGGGCGAGGAGGAGCACGAAGGACCGGTTCATTGATGCGTCTTTTTGGGAGCTACGGAGCGCCACGTCAAGACGCGGGCTCCGCGGCATCCATTCAACCCCGCAACGCGGCGCGCAACTGGACGAGCTGGGCGAGCAGCTTGGGCATCTCGGCCAGAGGGACCATGTTGGGTCCGTCGCTCAACGCCTGGTCGGGATCCGGATGCGTCTCGATGAACAAGCCGTCCGCGCCCGCCACCACCGCGCAGCGCGCCAGAACCGGGGCGAACTCGCGCTGTCCGCCCGAACGGTCCCCTGCCCCGCCCGGCAACTGCACCGAGTGGGTGGCGTCGAAGACGACCGGATATCCGAAGCCGCCGAGGATCGGCATCGCGCGCATGTCGGCGACGAGGTTCTGGTAGCCGAAGGTCGTCCCGCGCTCGGTGAGCAGGATCTTGGCCTTGCCGCCGGGAGCGGCCTCGGCGGCCTTCTTGACCACGTTGCCCATGTCCTGCGGCGCGAGGAACTGGCCCTTCTTGATGTTGACGATCGCGCCGGTGGAGACCGCCGCGTGGATGAGGTCGGTCTGGCGGCACAGGAACGCCGGGATCTGTAGGATGTCCACCGCCTCGGCCGCGGCGACCGCTTGCTGCTCGGTGTGGACATCCGTGAGCACCGGCACGCCGACGCGTTCACGGATGCGCGCCAAGGTCGCGAGTCCCTCGGACAATCCCGGACCGCGGAACGACTTGCCCGAAGAGCGGTTCGCTTTGTCGAAGCTGGCCTTGAAGATGTAGGTCACGCCGAGCTTGGCGCAGGCCGCCTTGAGCTTGCGGGCGATCTGCAGGCACAGCGCCTCGCTCTCGATCACGCAAGGGCCGGAGATGAGGAACAACTGGCGACGTTCGTCGAGCGCGCGCCAGAGCGAGGCGGAGGAATCAGGCACGGCGCCGACTGTGGGCGAAGGCGACGAGGACGGCGACGGCAAATTGCCATCGCGGGTCCGTCGGCGGCGGTTCGGCAACGGATCGGTGGTCTCGGGAGAGAGCGCCTGCTCTCTTCGGAGTGCTGACCGAGATGGCCTTCGCTCAGGACCGCCCCGTGCCCGCGCGGCCCTCCGCCTCGTCACCTCGGCGGCTACGCGCTGGACATCCGGCACTTTATCGTTGGTCGGCGGGAAACGGCGTGGCCACCTTGGGCGCGACGCATCGCTATGGCCCATCCGACTGAACGTCTCCCTGTCATCCTGCTCACCGGGTTCCTCGGTGCCGGCAAGACGACGCTGCTGCTCCGCTGGCTCGCCGAATCGCCCGCCACCGGCAAGCGCCTCGGCGTGGTGATGAACGAGTTCGGCGCGGAGAGCGTCGATAGCCAGCTCATCGGCCGGCCTGGCCTGCCGCTGTCGCAGGTCAGCGGCGGATGCGTCTGCTGCGCTCCGGACAACGAGCTGGGCAACGCCGTGACCCGCTTGGTGAAGGACGGCGCGTGCGACTATCTCGTCGTCGAGACCAGCGGCCTCGCCGATCCGGACAACGTCATCGACGTGCTCACCGACCACGACCTGCTGCCCCAGGTGCGCTTGCAGGCGGTCGTCACCGTGGTGGACGCGCCATGGTACGCGAAGCCGGGCAGCGGCGACGGCGAACGCGTGCTGGCCCGGAAGCAGATCCAGTTCGCCCACGTGCTCTGCCTCTCCAAGTGCGACCGGCTGGGCGCGGACGACATCGCCCTGGTCGAGGCCGAGATGCACCGGCTGAACCCGCGGGCCCGGATCGTGAAGCTACCGTTCGGCCTGCCGGAGCTCGGCGAGATCCTCGCAGGGCCCGCCGCGGAGGCGGAACTGCGGGTCACCGCGGAGACGGAACCGGCGCAGGAACCGCACCTGCACCAGTCGTATCAGAGCGTGACCTGGCGCTTCCCGGTGCCGGTCGAACGCTCGAAGTTCGAGGCGTTCCTCAGCGGGTTGGACCCGCGGCAGGTCGTCCGCGCCAAGGGCTTCGTCCGGTTCGTCCGCCAACCGGAGAAGCTCTTCATCTTCCAGTCGGTCTTCGGGCACCACTTCATCGAGGAGTTCCCGGCACGGCCGCATCCCGAGGCGGTCGCCGTGCTCATCGGACCGCATCTCGACGCCACGAAGGTCCAGGCGCAATTGCGCTCGCTGGTGTTCGCGGCGCAGCCGGCCGGGTTGAAGCTGGGCTGAAGCCCGTGGAGCGCGGGATGCGGAGCACGGCGAAGCGGTCCTCCGCTCAATGCGCGAACCCGCGGTCGGATTCGGGCAGCGGCTGTCCTTTGGTCTCCGGCGCGAACGGCAGCGCGAGCAGGCCGATGAAGAACACGGCGCACATGGTGATGCCGGCGTAGCGGAGCGGTTCCGCGTGGTCCTTGTACACCACGCCGGTGAGCAGCCCGAGCGTCGCCGGACCGGACGCGGCGACGAAACGGCCGACGTTGTAGCAGAAGCTCGTGCCGGTGCTGCGCAGGCGCGTCGGGAAGAGCTCCGGGAAGTAGATCGCGTAGCCGCCGAAGAGGGCGAGCTGGAAGAAGCCCATCACCGGGATCAGCCAGAACTGGCTGAAGTCGCGCAAGAACCAGAACACCGACGCGGTGGAGACCATCGCCGCGATCAGCGCGACAGCGAAGGCCGGCTTGCGACCGAACCGCTGCGCCACCAGGCCGAACGAGTAGATGCCGCAGAACGCCCCGAGGTTCTGGATCATGGAGGTGATGCCGGCCCAGAAGGTCAACTTGCCCGGGATGAGGTTCTTGGCGACGCCCTCGGCGATGAACTTCTTCTCCAGCACCGAGCGGACGAGGTCGAAGCTGAAGAAGCCGATGCCCCAGACGCCGATCACGCCGGACAACGCGAGCAGCAACCCGACCACGGCGCGCCGACGGTAGGTGGTGTCGCCGCCGCCGCCGAAGACCGTCCAGATGCCCGCGCCGAGCGCGAGCAGAGCGAAGCCGCCGACCACGCCGTGCTTCACGTACTTCCCTCCCTCGCTCGCGCCGGAGACGCCGAGGACCTGCTGCATCCACTCGATCGGGACGAGGAAGGCCACCAGGATCCCGATGACCAGGAGCAGACCGGCGACGGTGGCCGGCACGCGCCAGTTCGGGTTGCCGAAGAGCTCGCCGTAATCACCGAGTTTCTTGCGGTCCTTCGCCTCGCGGACGGTCTTCTGCCACGCCTCGGGCTCCTTGAGGTTGCGCCGGACGAAGACCACGAGGACCGCCGGCACCGCGCCGACCACGAACATCCAACGCCACGCGGCCCAGCCTCCGAGCTTGCCCAGCACGCCGGTCTCCTCCATCTGGCCCAAGGCCATGCTGGTGAGCGCGGCGGCGATGTTGCCGACCGTCGACAACGCTTGGAGCAGGCTCAGGGCGTAAGGACGCGCGCGTTCCGGCATCACCTCCGCGACCAGCGCCACTCCCACCGCGAACTCGCCTCCGACACCGAGGCCGGTGAGGAAACGGAACAGCGCGAAATCCCAGAACTGGTGCGCGAACGCGCTGAGCCCGGTGCAGCCGGAATAGAGCAGGATGGTGACGAGCATCGTCTTCGCCCGGCCCCAGCGGTCGCCGAGCACGCCGAACACCAAACCGCCGGAGGCCCAGCCGAGCAGGAAGATCGCGGTGGCGTAGGCTCCCGCCGCCTGGAACTCCGCCGGCGTCGCCGGACGTCCGTAGGCGTGGGAGAGCAGCTCCTTCATCGCCGGCACGCGGGCGAGGTTGAAGAGCTGTTGGTCCATGCAGTCGAGCAACCAGCCGAGGGAAGCGACGACCAGCACGAACCATTGGTAACGGTTGAGCAGGCGCCACCAAGCGTGGCCGGGATCGTTCGTGGGACTCATGGGATGAAGCGTGACCGGAGTTTGGGCGCGCGGCCCCGGCGGGTGGAAGCTCCGATTTCCCGGGACGCGGTTTTGTTGCGGCTTGGGCTTTGGGCCGCTCGCCGCTAGGTTGCCGCCCATGCCTGAGCCGAAGGAAGACACTCCGCTCGACCGTCTCTGGAAGGAATACGCCCGCTCGTTCCGCGAGTTCGACGACCTGACCTTGGCGCGTTGGTGCGCGCAGACGCTCGGACAGCTCAACGGCCGCGCATGGCGTCTCTCGCATCCGCTCGTCGGCGCCTACCGGCTCGCGGCCCAGCTCGCCCACGACCGCCAGGTCTGGCTCAAGCGGCTTGTCAACATCCCCGCCGGTTACCAGGAGGCCTCGTGCTGCCGCGCGCCGGTCCTGCCGCTCTTCACCCGCGATATCGGCGAGAGCGGGTTGATCTGCCAGCATTGCGGGGAATCCTGCATCGCGTTCGACGACCTGCCGGAAGACCTGCAGACCAAGTTCCGCGCATGGGCCGAGGCCTATCAGCCCGTCCACGCCGTCGCGCACTGGGACGAGAAGCGCCGCAAGAAGGCGAAGGACTACGACGACGCCTACGAGAAGGCGGCGCAGGACGCCGAGAAACTCCTCGCCGACGCCGCCCACGACCTCGTCCCCCTGTTGCTGGAGCACCATCCCGCCGCGGTGTGGGAAGACCAGGACGAATGCCTGGAGGTTCGCCCCGAAGACATCGTGCTGTGAAGACCCTCGTGAAGGTGCTCGCCGGACTGCTGGGGCTCGCCCTCGTCCTGGTCGTCGTGTTCGTCCTGTGCTTCGACTGGATCGCCAAACAAGTGA
>CANGMH010000311.1 GCA_947454005.1 Verrucomicrobiota bacterium | reverse complement strand
GGCCCCGGCAGCGGACGAAAGAGTCGGCGCCGACTCTGTGCGCACGATCTGCTTGGGCGACGGCGCGACGGCGGAGACAACGGGTCCCGGCGAAGGAGCCGGATCAGCCGCTACTGCGGTTGCCTTCGGCTTGGCAGCAGCCGGAGCAGCCGTGGTCGGTTTTTGCGGCACCAGCAGATCGGCCGCGACATAGGACGCCGCGTCCGCCGGAGGCTTGATCTGGAGCCAGCCCGATTTCTCCGCCAACGCGCTCACTTTGGCGCCGCGCGGAAGCCGGGCGAGAGTCATGAACTGTTCGCCCGGCCCGGAGCGGACGTTCAGTTGGCTCGCGGTCACCGCCCCGTTGCTGACAAAGGAGGACCGGACCCAGACGGGCATCTTCGCGGGCAAGGCGATCCGGGCCCATCTTTGCGGCGCGGAAGCATCGGTCGTGCGGGCCGGGATCCCATCCAGGACGGAGACCGTTTCCCCTTTGGCCAATTGCCAAAGGACCTCGGAGTCCAAGGACGGCTGCCCGCGCACGTTCACCCGGTCGCCATCCACAAGGGCCAGATCGTTTGCCAGCAGCGGCTGGGAGGCGGCTGCCCCGGCCTGCAAAGCGGCGAGGATCAAAAGGCAATCCACTTTCATAATCGAGATCAGGGAACGGAGATGATGCGATAGAACCGGGAGGTCTGGAAGTCGGGCGCGGAGTCCGTCTTCGGAGGTCCGTTGTCGATCCACTGGATGCTGCTGCCGTTGCCGCGCAAGGCGGGCGAGGCGGTCTTCCAACGGGTCGAATCGGGGCTGTACTGCACGTGATACTCCCGGCCCTGCTCCGCGCTGAACTCGACCAGGTAGCTCGCGGTCTGGAACGGCAGGACGCGCCGGATCGTGACGGGCGTCCCTTCCACGTCGGGAAGCGGCTCGCCCAAGATGAGCCGGGTCGAGATCGTCGGGGATGGCACCGTCCGGGTCGGGACATGATATTCGACCTGGAAAGCGACGCTCGCCCCGGGGAGCAGAGGCAGGTCATATTGGATATACTCCACGCCGTTGGTCTTCCCCGTGGCGTTGTGGACGCTGCCTCCGACAGGGAGGTCGGCGATCAAGAGCCGGATCCCGCGCAATGTGCCAGGAGTCGGGTTGGTGACCGTGACCTTCTGTTGGAAGAGACCTGTCTGCCGCATCAGGACGCTGTTCGTGTCCATGAGCCCTACGGTGAACGGGGGATACTCGAGCACCGTGAATTCCGCCTCGTTGGACAGAGCCGTTGCTCCCGCGCTGTCCACCGCCAGAGCCGAGACCCGATGGACGCCTGTGGGAACGTTGGTCCAGATGACGACGAAAGGAGCCTGGTCGGTCGAGCCGACCAAGGTTCCCCGGTCAAAAAAACGGACCTGGGCCACAGGGCCCTCCGCATCGGTCGCGTCCGCGATCATCGGCAGGTCGACAGGCTGGATATAGACGGCTCCATGGATGGGGCTCAGGAGAGTCACCACCGGAGGCGTGTTGGCCGGGACCACGGTCAAAACACCCGACACGGTCAGAAGATCGTAGTGGTCGTCCGCTCCGCCGGTGAGGCTGATCGGGTACGTTCCCGGCGCGCTGGCGGCCGTCGCCGTGGTCGAGGCGGCCGGCGGAACGTCCAGCACAGCGCTGGTCTCCCCGAGTTTGAAGCCGCTGTAGACGATCCCAAAAGCCGGATTCGGCTGCCCGGAGCGACGGGTGATATCGCTGGCTCTCGCGGTCACGACCGATTTCACGACCGTGAACGATCGGAGCACATCGGCTGCCGCGCCGAAATTCCCATCGCCGGGCCGCGAGGCCTTGATCGTCACCACCCCCTGGTCGGTGATGGTGATGGTGGCCCCGTTTGTGCCGGACACCCGGGCAGGCCCGCTCACGATCGAGAACGCCACAGGCAACCCGGAACTCGAGACCGCGTCCGCCACGAAGACATCTCCGTAGGCCTTGTCCGGGATCGGTCCGAACACGATCGTCTGCGGCGCCGGGGTGATCGTGAGCGTGCCCGGCTGGTAGCCCTGCAGGAGGTAATGTCCGTCCGACCCGCCGCTCACGGTGATCGGATAGGAACCCGCCGGGCTGGAGACGGTGGCGGCGGTGGCCGCGACCGGCTGGGTCGCCAGCGCGGTGTTGGTCTCGCCGAGTTTGAAGCCGGTATAACGGATCGGCAGGGGAGGGTTCGCCTGGCCATAGACCTTGGTCACATCCGCCGCCGCCACCACGAGGACCGACTGGCCGACGCTGAAGGACTGGCTGACCGGCGAAGCCGCCAGAAAATCGGCGTCCCCGGCCTGGGTGGCTTCGACCTGGATGGTGCCCAGGTTGGTGACGGTGAGCGTCGCCCCGTTCGGACCGGATACCGCGGCCGGACCGTTCTGGATGGCGAAGGAAACCGGCAGGCCCGAATCGGCTTGGGCCGAGAGGTTGAAAACATCGCCATACGCTTTGGGAGCGATCGGGGCGAACGCGATGCTCTGCCTCGCCGCCGCGATCGTGAGCGTTCCCGGCAGATACCCCTGCAATTCGTAAAGGTCGTCCGAACCACCTGCCACGGTGATGGGATACCGCCCGGCAGGACTGGAAACCGTGGCCGCGGTGGAAACGGTCGGGGGTGAGTCGAGGACCAGGGCGGTGTCCCCGAGCTTGAAACCCGAATGTAGGATGCGCAGCACCGGATTAGGTTGACCCAGGATCCTCGCGGCATCGTCGGCGCGAACGGTCAGCGGGGCCTTGCCGGCCACGAAGGTCCGGGTGACAGGAAGCGCCGCGAGATAGTTGGCCGTCCCGGCTTGGGAGGCCCGGAGGGTGATGGTTCCCGTGCCAGTCACCGTGATCGTCGATCCCTCGGCGGTCGCCGGCCCGACATCGACCGAAAAGGCGACCGGCAATCCCGAGGAGGCAGTCGCGGAGGGCGCAAAGACATCCCCGAAGGACTTCGCGGGGATCGGATCAAATGATATGCCTTGCGTGGCGGGGACAATGGTCAGTGTTCCGGCCTGATAGCCGGTGAGCTCGTAGTTGGCGTCCGAACCGCCGGACACGGTGACCGGATAGGTCCCGACCGGTGAGTCGACCGTGGCCGCGGTGGCGGCGACGGGAAGCGAAGCGAGGACCGCGATCGTCTCGCCGGGCTTGAAGCCGGAATAGCCGATCGGCAGGACCGGGTTCGGCTGACCGAACACCTTGGAAACATCACCGGCTCTCACGTTCAACGGGGCCTTCTTGACCGCGAATGACTGGCCGGCGCTTGCGGGAAGATAGTTCGGATCGGCGACCGGAACGGCCGTCACCGAGACCGTCCCGGCGCCGGTGACCGCGATCTTGCCCCCGGCGACCACGGCGGGACCGCCCGTCACGGCGAACACCAGCGGCAGACCGGAATCCACCGACGCGATCGGCGCGAAGGGCGCGACGCCATAGGTCTTGTCGCCTATCGCGGGGAAATTGATATGCTGGACCGCGGGCGCCACCGTCAGCGTGGTCTGGAGAGGCGTCAGGACAAGATCATAGTTGTCATCCGATCCCCCCGACAACAGCAGAGGATAGGTGCCGACCGGGCTTGCCGGCGTCGCGGGAGAAGTGAGCCGAGGGAGGACATCGATATCCCGGACGGAGTCCCCTGCGACAAAGCCCTGGAACCGGAAGGTGACCAGGGCCGCGAGATCCGGGTTCGGCGACCCATAGGCGCGGGTCGGCGGGATGCCCAGAATCGCGGTGACGACAAGTCGCGCCTTTTGGATTGCGAACGACTGCCGCGGCTCGACCTCTGCCGGGAAATGGTCCTCATCGCCCGCCTGCGAAGCCACGACCATGGCGAGCCCCGCCCCGGTGATGCGGATCAGACGGCCAACGGCGGACGCGTGGAGGTCGTCCACGACGGAGAACGCCACCGGCAGCCCGGAGGACGCCTCCGCGCCGACCTCGAACGGAGCGTCACCGTAGGTCTTTCCCGAGAGCGGGCCGAATTCGATCGTCTGCCTGATCTTGCCGGACTCGACCGCGCCGATATCGATGCCGGCACCCTGGGGACGCACCGCCCCGCGCTGGTCGAAGGAAGGCGCGCCCTCCGCGAGACCCGCGCCCATGTCGATGGCGGGGCTGGCCGGCCGGAGGCGATGGACGGGGGTCGGGCCGCCGTGATCGGCCAGCGGCTCGAGCAACGCCGGGACGTTCAGGATATCCGACGCCATCAGCCGGACCGATCCATTCGGATCGGTCACGATGCTGCCCAGGAGGTTGTGCCCCAGACTGATGAGCCGCCCGGCGGGCGGAGCCAGATCCGGCCACGCCCGCGACAGATTCCCGGCGACCAATGTGTTCAGCAGGCGGATGATCCCGTTGTCGTTGTAGACACCGCCGCCCCGGCTGACGCCGCTTCCTCCTGTCCCGCCACCGCCGCTGCCGTCGCCGCCCGGCCCACCCTCGGACCGGTTCTCCGTCAGGGTGGCGTTGACCAAAATGAGGCTGCCGCTTTGCAGATAGATGGCGCCGCCGCTGGCCTCGCCGCCGCCGCCGCCGCCCCCGCCCCCATTGGGATCGACATTGTCGCCGCCTTTGCCGCCGATCGCGAGGTTGCCGCTGAAGGTGCAGTTGGTGATCGCGACCGCGCCCTCCGAGATATAGATCCCGCCGCCGGCGCCTTTGAGCCCCCCGCCGCCGCCGGCAGCCACGATGTTGGTGCCTTTGCGCCCCGTCACCGTGTTGGAGCAGATCGTGGAGGAAAGGCAGATCAATTCGCCCGAACTGAAGATGGCTCCGCCTGAATCGAGCCCATGATTGCCGGTGATCAGACAGTTCTCGAGAGTGACCCGGCCCGAGTTGTGGATGGCCGCTCCCGGCGCCGTCGAGGACGCGTGCTGGATGGTGAGCCGGGCAAAGACCGCCGCCGCCCCCGCATCGACCCGGAAAAGGCCGGCATCATTGGTTTGGCCGTTTCCGCTGATGATGGTTCTCCGGGGGCCGAGCCCGATGAACACCACGTCATCCGTGATCGCGGGCAGAGGATCGCCCAGGATCACAGGACCGGCGATATCAAAACGGATGGTGTCGGTTCCTGGCGTGGCATTGGCCAGGTCCACGGCGTCCCGCAGGGAACCGGGCCCGCCGTTGCCCGACTGGGTCACAACAAAGGAGGCGGCCACGCACCGGACCAGCGCGAAGCCGCAGATCAACGATGTCAAAACCCTTCTAAAATCATTCATATTCGATTGACGGTCGCGGCTGCATCGGAAAAAGGCGCAATAGACAACACATTTCCTAGCTTTTGATCAGAACCGTCGCATCCGCGGACTCTGCGCCCGCACTTGAGGTCAAAGAATGGCCCTTGCTCAGTTTTCGCGTGCCCTGTGTCGAGGATCCGTCAGCGGCCTGCCGTGCTCACCGCACGTTTTTC
>CANGMH010000310.1 GCA_947454005.1 Verrucomicrobiota bacterium | reverse complement strand
GCCAACAAAAGTTTTCGGAGAACGTCAAAGCAAACTTCTCCTGGCTTTGCTGTTTTCCTGATTGCCCAGTCTCCGATTCACGATTCCTGATTGGTGCACACATCGCACGCTGGACTGACGTCGCGGAACTCCGCGGTAAGACTGAGAATGGTTTGTGTCTCTGTGTTTTTCACGATCGAGCATTTGAGATAGGCGCTTTTGTCCTAGATCAAGACCTAAAAGTGAGGGTTCACAATTGTGACCACAACGCCGAGTGGGTTCACGAGCTGATTAGCTACGGTGTTGAAAAGCCAATTAAGGCTTCGAGCATTGTCCCAACGACTGGGATTCTAAGTCATCATTGGAAACGTCACGGGTTCAAGCCGGGATGAATATTTATTAGCAAAAGCCCTGGCACCAAAAAGAATTGTCCCCCAAACAACGCGACGAGTTGCTGGCCGCGTTGAAAGCCCGGTTTGACGCGAACAAGGCCCGTCGCTCAGGTTTGGTTTGGCTAAGGTGCAGGAGCGGTTGGAGGCCAAGCCGGATCACCTGTGGTCGCTAGTGAAAATGGAACGCACCGGCGGCGAACCAAATGTGGTCGGTCAGGATATAAAGTTGAGCGAGTTCGTCTTCATGGATTGTTCCGCGCAAACTCCCAAGGGCCCCGTCAGTTTTTGCTACGATCGCGTGGCGTTAGATTGCCGGAAGGAACATTATCCGAGAACCTGCGTCCTGGATTCGGCGGCGGACATTGGCGTGGAGGTGTTTACGGAGGGTAGACGTAGCGCCGAGCCCCCCAGTGCACGGGTTTGACGCTTATTTTTCGACGCCGGGCTGGAGGATGGGATCCGTTCAGGATCCGTCCAAGTTTGGACGGGAAAGCCGAAGGACCTCTTCGGCGCCTCCTCCGGCAGCGGTCATTCTGGCGTAATCCGGGGCACCACCGAGGGGAACATGGTGCTGGCGCGCGACCAGCATGACCGCTCTGATCGGACCGCCGACAAAGGACCGAACCCATGAGCCCCATCAACGCTTACGCCGCCACCGAAGCAGGCGCTCCACTGCGTCCCTTTTCCTTCGACCCTGGGGAACTCGGACATGAGGAGGTCGAGATCAAGGTCACCCATTGCGGCATCTGCCATTCCGACCTGTCGATGCTCGACAACGAATGGGGGATGACGGGTTACCCGTTCGTCCCGGGACACGAGGCGGTCGGCTTCGTCACGGCCCTCGGCCAGGGCGCCAAGGGGCTCAAGATCGGCCAGCGTGTCGGCATCGGTTGGTCGGCCTCCAGTTGTCTGTCGTGCCACCCTTGCCTCTCCGGGCACCACAATCTTTGCGCGCAGAACCAGGGCACGATCGTCGGACGCCATGGCGGTTTCGCCGACCGTCTCCGTGCGCAATGGCCCTGGGTGCGTCCGTTGCCGGATGCGCTCGACCTCGAGAAGGTCGGACCGCTCCTGTGCGGCGGCGTCACGGTCTTTGCCCCGCTCTACGAGCACGGCATCCTGCCGACGTCACGGGTCGGCATCATCGGCATCGGCGGTCTCGGCCACATGGCGCTGCAGTTCGCGAACAAGTGGGGATGCGAGGTCCACGCCTTCACGACCAGCGGCAGCAAGGAGGCGGAGGCCCGGAAACTGGGGGCGCACTTCGTCCACAACACCAAGGACGCCGATGCGCTGAAGAAGATCGCGGGCAGCCTCGACCTGATCATCTCCACGATCAACGTGCCGCTCGACCTCCATGGACTTCTCGGCGCCCTGGCTCCCGGCGGACGGCTCCATGTCGTCGGCGCGGTGCTCGAACCGATGCCGCTGTCCGCGTTCGACCTCATCACCGGACAAAAATCGGTGTCGGGTTCGCCCACCGGCAGCCCGACGGCGATCGACGCGATGCTGGCCTTCAGCGCGCGCCATTCCGTGGCGCCCATCACCGAGACGTTCCCGATGTCCAAGGTGAACGACGCGCTGGAGCACCTGCGTTCCGGCAAGGCCCGTTACCGCATCGTGCTGGTCAACGATCGGACCTGAAGGGGCCGCTGCGATACACTCCCAAGATGCGTTGGCGCGCGATCCGATGAAAACGTTCCAAGGATATCGTCTCATCCGACCGGAAGACCTGCATTGGCGGCCGTCCAACCTGATGCGGATCCCCAACGCGGATTTCCTCGAGCGCACCGGGAGCGAGAATCTCGGCGCACGGCTCTGGCGGATGCCGCCCAAGAGCGCGAACACGCTGCACAAGCACATCCGCGCCGAGGAGTTCTACTTCGTGCTGGAAGGCACGGGCCGGCTGCGCGTGGGCGCGGAGACCTTGACCGTGCCGCGCCATGGCGGCGTGCTGGTCGGTCCGGATCAGTTGCGCCAGGTCTTCAACGACACCGACACCGAGGTGCTCTGGCTCATCATCGGCGGACCGGAGGAACTGGAGTTCCTCCAAGGCTCGAAGTCCACCGGCATGGACCTCTCGCTCGTCTACCCGGTCGATCCGAAGCAATTGCCCAAGGAGCTCGCCGGCGTGGAGTGGCCGCCGCGCGATGGGGCATCGACGAGCGCCCCTGGCATCCAGCCCATCGATTTCGAGGCGCATGCGCGGGGATGGCTGGCGGCGTGGAACGCACACGATCTGGAACGCATCGTGGCGCACTACGCGGATGACGTGGAGTTCTCCTCGCCGTTCGTCGCCAAGCTCTCGGGCGATGCCGGCGGGGTGCTGCGCGGCAAGGCCGCGTTGCGCGACTACTTCGGACGCGGGTTGGCGGCGTATCCGGCGCTGAAGTTCGAGTTCATCCGGCTCTATCCCGGCGTGCGGAGTTGCGTCCTCGAATACCGCAGCGTGGACGGTCTTCGCGCCGCGGAAGTGATAGAGTTCGATGCGGCGGGAAAAGTGCGCCGCGTGCAGGCGCATTACTCGCCCGGCTGAAGGCGACCGTCGGTTGCCAGGCTTCCGTCAACGCCGTCGTGAACTCCGGTTTACAAGCGCACGGGGTCTCCGCCATCTTCCGTCCGACATGACGGCCGAACTCCGCCACGACTGGACGCTCCCGCAGCTTCGCGCGCTGCACGACACGCCGTTGCTCGATCTCGTCTTCCGCGCGGCCGGCGTCCACCGGCAGTTCCACGACCCGCGCGAGATGCAGGTGAGCAAGCTCATCAGCATCAAGACCGGCGCGTGCCCCGAGGACTGCTCCTACTGCGCGCAATCCTCGCGCTACAGCACCGGAGTCGGCGCCGAGCGGCTGATGGACCAAGGCAAGGTGGTGGAGATCGCGGCCCGGGCGAAGGCGGCGGGCGTCTCCCGCGTCTGCCTCGGCGCGGCGTGGCGCAGCGTGAAGGACAACGACCAGTTCGACCGCGTGCTCGGGATGGTCCGCGGCGTGACCGACATGGGCCTCGAGGTGTGCTGCACGCTCGGCATGCTCACCGAATCGCAGGCCAAGAAGCTCGAGGACGCCGGCCTGTACGCGTACAACCACAACGTCGATTCCTCGGCCGAGTTCTACGAGACGATCATCACCACGCGCACCTATGCCGACCGCCTCGACACCTTGGCGAACGTCCGCAAGACCAACGTGACGATGTGCTCCGGCGGAATCATCGGCCTCGGCGAGACCGTCGACGACCGGTTGAAGATGCTCCAGACGCTCTCCGCCATCCGGCCGCATCCCGAATCGGTGCCCATCAACATCCTCTCCAAGGTCGAGGGCACGCCGATGGCCGCGAACGCGGACGTGCCGGTGTGGGATGTCATCCGGATGATAGCGACCACGCGGCTCGTGATGCCGAAGTCGGACGTCCGCCTCACCGCCGGCCGCGTGACGCTCGATGAATCGGCCCAGGCGATGTGCTTCCTCGCCGGCGCCAACTCCATCTTCTCCAGCGAGACCGAGTTCATGCTCACCAAGGCCGTGCCTTCGCCGAGCTACGACGCCGACAAGGTCCTGCTCGACGCGCTCGGGATGACGATGCGGGCCCCGTTCACCAACCACCATTCGACGCGCGCGGCCGAGCTCTCCGGCCGTGGCGCGGCGGCGACGGACGAGGTGGAGGTCCCGTTCTGCGACCGCAAGGGCGCGGTCTGCGCGGTCGGTTGACCGGTCAGGCGATCGCCGGTATCCCGGCGGCTCCGGCGACCGGAGCTGTGGGCGATGATTTCCTGAAGAAATCGGCCAGACTCGTCCGCGACGGCTCGAGGCCTTCGGCGGCGATGGCGCCGAGGATCCGCTCCTCGGTCATGATGATGCGGTCGCGCTTGTAGAGCAGGTAATCGCCGCGCATCGCGTCCGGGGTGAGGTTGATCGTGACCAGGTTCGCGCCCGTGGCGAGGCCGCGCCGGTAGCCGTGGCCCGGACCCGCCAGGTTCAAGGCGCTCACGGCGGGGATCACCCAGTCGGGCCGCATCAGGCGGAGCGCGGCCATCGAGTTCAACGTCGGCTCCAGGTCCGCGCCCTGGTTGCCGGACAGCGGCGTCTCGTCGCCTGGGACGAACGGGCTGACGCTGCATCCGATGAGCGGCAGATCCGCGGCGAGCCGGAAGTTCTGCAACGCCGAGTCGGGGGTCTGGCCCGGCAGACCGGCGATGAATCCGGAGCTCACATGCCATCCCGCGGCGACGAGCGCGCGGATGTGGGCGGTGCGCTCCGCCAGGCTGCCGGGCGCTTCCAGCCGCTCGTAGAGCTCCGGGTCGGCCAGCTCGAACTTGATGATGTAGGTCGTCGCGCCGGCCTCCTGGAGCTCGCGGGTGAGCTTCGCGTCGAGCGTGCCGAGGCAGACGCTCACGCCGAGCCCGGTCTCGCGCCGCAAGGTGCGGACCAGCGGCAGGACGACCTCGCGGGCGGCGACCGGATCCTCGCCCGACTGGATGTTCACATCCGTGATGCTCTCCGGGCGATGGTGGACCAGCAGCTCGGCCAGCTCGTCGTGGCGGGCGCGGTACCGGGCGAGGGCGCGGTTGTCGCGGCGCATGCCGCAGTAGTGGCAGTTCTCGCGGCAGAAGTTCGAGAGCTCGACCACGGCGCGCACGAACACCGATTTCCCGGACCGTTCGCGCGTCGTCGCCGCGGCGCGGGCGTGCAGGTCCGCCTGCTCTCCGCCTCGGGCGGAGAGATCGGCTTCGGTCGGGAACCACGGGGCGGTCACGGGACCGATTAAAGGGACCGTGCCTGCCGGACCAAAGCCGAATCTCCGCGCCTCCCGGATCGGCGTGGACTTCGCGGGACGGACCCGGGACCGTCCCAGCGTGCCGCCTGTCGTTCCCGGAAGTTGCGCCGTGGTCCCGTGCCTCGACGAGGCCGCGACCATCGGCGCCGTCGTGCGCGGCGCGCTGGAGCATGTGCCGGTCGTGGTCGTGGTGGACGACGGGTCGCGCGACGGCACCGGCGCGGCGGCCCTCGATGCCGGCGCGATCGTCGTCCGCCACGAGGTC
>CANGMH010000309.1 GCA_947454005.1 Verrucomicrobiota bacterium | reverse complement strand
CTCCCGGACCCCGCGCGGCGAGCGGCGATTTCCAACATTCTTCCCCGGGCGACGGACTACGGGTTTGACTCCCCCTGCCCTTCCACCGACAACGGGGACGTCCACACGCGACGTAAAATCATGAAGACATCCCGCCACACGCGTCCGGCCACCCGGTCCGGGTTCACCCTGATCGAGCTCTTGGTGGTCATCGCCATCATCGCGATCCTGGCCGGCATGCTCCTGCCCGCGCTGGGCCGCGCCAAGCTCAAGGCGACCGGCGCCGCCTGCATCAGCAACCAGAAGCAGATGATCCTCGGCTGGAACATGTACTCCAGCGACAACGGCGAACGGCTCGTCAATTTCCTCCAGAACAAGAACAGCACCGGCGACATCCCTTGGCGCTACGAGAGCGCGCCGGTGAAGGCCACGATCCCGGCCGGCACCTCGGCGGAGATGCGGGTGCAGATGACCATCGAGGAAGGCTATCGCCAAGGCGCCCTGTTCAAGTACGCATCCAGCCCCGGCATCATCCACTGCCCCGGCGACACGCGGGTCAAGCTGAAGGTCGGCAAAGGGTACACCTACGTCAGCCTCTCCGGAGTGGGCACGCTGAACGGCGAGACCCCCGAGCTCTATCGCCAAGCAGCCATCCTCAACCCGAGCGAACGCTTTATCTGGGTCGAGGAGAACGATCCGCGCGGCGAGAACGTCGGTTCGTGGATCATGAACCAGGGCAACATCGCGCAAGACTACAAAGGAGCCAGCTTGGTCGACTCCACCGCGGTGTTCCACGGCAACGCCAGCACGTTCAACTTCGCCGACGGCCACGCCGAGGCGCGGAAGTGGAACGACGCGGTGATGATCAAGTACTCGGCGAGCATGGACCAGAACAAGTTCAGCGCCTCGCCGAACGACACCAAGGCGCCCAACGATGTCCGCTGGCTGGCGCGCCGTTTCCCGTCCAAAGCCAACCCTTGAGCCGGGCCTCCTGCCTTCCGCTCTCCCTTCTCCGACCGCCGCCGCGTCCCGGCGGCGGTCTTTTTTTCCCCCGATGAACCCGCCGTATCCACGCCGCGCGACGGCCGCGAAGGTCCTCGTCTTCTGCTGCGCCTGCTGGGCGTTCAGCTTCCCGGCGATGAAGGCGCTCGCGATGGTGGGCGAGGACGGCGCGCCGGGGAACGGCAGCGTGTTCTTCGCCGCGCTGTGCGTCGTGGTGCGCTTCGCGGTCGCGGCCGTCGTGGTGGCGATGATGTGCGGACGCTCGCTCACTGCGATCACCCGGCGCGAGATCCAGCAGGGCGCGGGGCTCGGTTTCTTCGGCGGCCTCGGGCTGGTGCTGCAGATGGACGGCCTCGCCTACACGCACGCCTCGACCGCGGCGTTCCTGACGCAAGGCTACTGCCTCTGGATCCCGCTCTGGTTCGCGCTCCGCAAGCGCGAGATGCCGTCGTTGACGGTCTGGGTCGGCTCGGCGCTCGTCCTGGCCGGCGCCGCGGTGTTGGCCGGCGTGGACCTGAGATCGTTCCATCTCGGCCGCGGCGAATGGGAGAACCTCGCGGGCTCGATGCTCTTCGCCGGACAGATCCTCTGGCTGGAACGGCCGGAGTTCGCGGGGAACGACGTGAAGCGCTTCAGCTTCGTGATGTTCGCCGTGATGGTGGCGACCTGCCTTCCTCTGGCGTTCGCGACCGCGGCCCGGCCGTCCGATCTGCTCACCGCGTACGCTTCTCCCGCCGCGGCGGCGCTGATCGCGCTGCTCGTCGTGGTCTGCACGCTCATCTCGTTCCTGCTGGCGAACCGCTGGCAACCCGAGGTCCCGGCGACCGAAGCCGGGCTGCTCTACTGCACCGAGCCGGTGTTCACGAGCGGGGTCAGCTTGTTCGTTCCCGGGCTCATCTCGCGCTGGGCCGGCGTGCCGTATCCGGACGAGCAGCTGACCTGGAATCTCGCGGCCGGCGGCGGGCTGATCCTCGCCGCCAACGTCTGGTTGCAACTCCGGGGGCGTCCGGCCGGATCGGCGACCTGATCGCGGGCCGTCCCGTCCCGGAGCGACGGCACCGGCCTCAAAGACCGGCGGCGAACCGACCGGTGACGAGGAGCAACCAACCGATGCTTCCCAAGGACAACCCGGCGACGAGGAGGAACAAGGACCGTTCCATGAGGGTGTCGCGGACCGACGAGGTGGTGGTCCGCCAGAGAGAGGGCTCGTCGCTCGTCGGGGTGGAAAGCCGTCCGGTGGTCCAGGAGACGGCCGGCTTGCGAGAGGCCAAGAACGGGGCGGTGATCTGGCCGATGAGGTCCGTCGATGTGTGCGTCGTGGTCATGTCCGTTTTCAATTACGTAGGACTGAACACGAAGGGTCGCGGAAAAGTTTCAGGCGATGTCGCGACAACGCCAAAGGACCGCGCGGCCAAGCCGCGGACCGCAAGGGAAAGCCGCGGGGATCAGCTCAACCCGAGCTTGGCCAGCGCTTCCTTGGGCGGGTCGGGGAACTTGGCGAGCGCCACGTTGCCGATGAAGCCGATGTCCTTCATGCCGGCCGGCGTCGTGTAGAAACCGGTCGTCACCAGGTTGCGGAAGAGCGCGAAGAAGGTCGCCGCGGACTGATGCTCCGGCTTGGCCTTGGGAAGCCACGCGATGTCGTCGGCGATCCGGGTCTGCTGCGTCGCGTCCAGCCCGGCGAACGGTCGGCCGAAACGGCGCCCGCTCTCCGCGTCGATCCATTTCAAGCCGTCCAGCACCACGGCGCGGTCTGCCGCCTGCTGCGCATACGGCGCGCTGATCCATTCGTCGATGAAATCGGGCACGCCCACCGCGCTGGCCGACGGAGAACGGTCGTCCGCCGGGATGATGAGGTCGCACAGCGCGACGACCGTGCCGCGCTGGTCCGGCCCCAACGTCAGCGGCCAGAGCTCGCCGGGATGATAGGTGTGGTTGAGCAGCGGATCGGTGCCGTACGGTTTGCCGCTCGGGGCGGCGGCCGAAGCGTCGGCGGCGAAGGCCTGCGAGGGCATCAGCGCGGCCGAGGCGCCGGCGGCGATCACCCACTGGATGGCTTCGCGACGGGAGATGCGGGGGAACTCGGTGATGTTCATCTTCGGTGGGAGGTTCAGATGTTCCCTTTCTTCATCTCGGCCATGACGTGGTCGCAGGTGCGCCACGCGAGGGCCATGATCGAGAGCGTGGGGTTCTTGTCCGCGTTGCTCACGAACGGTCCGCCGTCCGCGACGAAGAGGTTCTTCACGTCCCACGCCTGGCAGAACGGGTTCAGGACCGTCGCCTTGGGATCCGCGCCCATGCAGGTCGTGCCGACCTCGTGGATGATGCCGCCTCCCGGATAGATCGCCTTGTTCCCGTCGGTCTGCGGCGTGCCGAGCACCCGACCGCCCATGCCCTCGATCATCGACCTGAAGGTCGCGTGCATGTGCGCGGCCTGCTTGGTCTCGTGGTCGCTCCACTTGAACTTGAACCGGAGCACCGGGATGCCCCAGGCATCCTTCCGGTCCGGATCGATCTCGCAGAAGCTGTCGTCGTTGGGGATCATCTCGCCCCGGCCGGCGAGGTGGATCGTGGACCCGTAGTAACGGCGCGCCTCCTCCTTGTAGCGCTTGCCGTAGGCGCCCTGCGTGACGCTGTCCAGGAAGCCGAGGCTGCCCGCGCCGGGCATCTGGCGGCCGGTGCTGATCTCGATGTGATATCCCCGCGCGAACCCGAGCTTGCCGGCGAGCTGTTCCTTGTAGAGCCACCACGGCACGTAGCTGTGCATCGAACCGCCCGCACCTTCGTCGTTGAAGACGGGCAGGTTCTCCAGCGCGGGGATCTGCCCGGTCAACCCGGCGCCCACGGTGTCCATGAGATATCGGCCGACCTTCCCGGAGGAGTTCGCCAGACCGTCGGGGAACCTCGCCGACCGCGAGTTGAGCAGGATGCGCGCGGATTCGCAGCCGCTGGCGGCCAGGATGACGATGCGGCCCTTCACGTGGACGTCCTGCCGGGTCTTCTTGTCCACGTAATGCACGCCCGCGGCCTTGCCGTCGGCGCCGACGCTGACCTCGCGCACCATCGCGTCGGTGACGATGTCGAGGTTCCCGCTGGCGAGCGCGGGAGGGAGGTTCACCGTGGTCGACTGGTAGTTCGCCTTGATGTTGCAACCGCGCCCGCACGGCGTGGCCCAGAAGCACGCCTGCCGCGCGTTGATGCCGTCGGCGCTCAGCTTCTGCGCGTTCGCGTCGCCAGGATGGAGCGCCTTGGCGATGCGCGCGCCGTTCATCTTCCGCGACATGATGGCCATGTGGGACGGGATGACCGGGATGCCGAGCTTGGCCGCGTGCTTCTTCAGGTACATCTCCGGCACGCGCGGCCGCGGAGCCGGGAGCAACGTGTTGTTCGGCGAATCCGGCGTGTTCTCCAGTCCCTCGTTGGTGCCCCAGACGCCGACGAGCGATTCCACCTTGTCGTAATAGGGCGCGAGCTCCTCGTAGGTGAAGGGCCAATCGAGCCCGAGGCCGTCGCGGGACCTCGGCTTGAAATCGTACGGACCCATCCTCAACGAGATGCGGCCCCAGTGGTTGGTGCGCCCGCCGAGCATCCGCGTGCGCCACCAGATCCATTCCTGCTTGGTGCCGAAGGCCACGTGGTCCTTCGCCTCGTGGAAGGTGTCCGCCGGCTTGTCGCTGCGGCGGGTCATGTACGGCTCGCCAGGACTCGTCCAGCCGCCGTCGACGGTCGCGTCGTGGAAGCCGAAGTGCTTGTCCGGTGTCGACGCGGCCCGCAGCGGCGCCTGTCCCGGTGTCTGGAACATCGGCGTCTCCTTGACCGGGTCGTAGTTCCGACCGGCTTCGAGCATCAGCACCTTCACGCCGGAGAGCGCGAGCACGTAGGCGCTCGTCCCACCCCCGGCGCCGGAACCGACGATGATGACGTCATACTCGGGCCGGGTCTTGGAACTCGCGACGAAGGGCATGACGAAAAAGCTGCCGGCGGACCGCGCCGGTTTCAAGCGGGGACCTCTCCCCCTCTTCCCGGACCGGGTCCGGTGCACTGGACGCCAGACGGCGACGACTTTCGTCACTACCACGGCTCGCAGCGCGAGCCGTTCTACCGCGGGTTACCAACGCGGCGGGTTTTGTCGCGCTGCGACAAAACAGCCCGCGTCCAGCGGGCGGTCCGATGGTAGCGATGCTCGCGCTGCGAGCATCCCCGTCCCGCGGCAGTCGGCTCAGTGCTTCCGCCTGCGCCAAGCGGCGAAGGCGAGCAGGCCGGCGCCGAAGGCGGCGGCGATCTCCGCGGGTTCGGGGACGGCGGCGAGGCCGTTGTCGCCGGAGAGGGTGAGGGACCAGGACTGGAGGCGCATGGTGCCGCCGGCTTCCAGATCGGCGATGCTGAGCCGCCACGCGCCGTTGCCCGTGCCGCCGTTGAAGACCCCGAGCTGGAGCGG
>CANGMH010000308.1 GCA_947454005.1 Verrucomicrobiota bacterium | reverse complement strand
GGCGTTGACGACAGACGGACGCGTCTTCGCCGCCGGCATCCCGGCGTCGGGATTCCGCGGTCCCAAGGCTCCGCTCGTCGGGGACACGTTCTCGGACGAGTTCTTCGGCGTGCCGGCTCCGGCCCAGGCCACCCGGTGGACCCGCATCGCCGCCGTTTATGATCTTGCCATGGGATGGGCCGACGATGGGAAGCTCTACACATGGGGAGACAGGAACATCGCGCCGTCCGACGGTTCGCCGCGGGTGGATCCGATCCCTTCGCCGGTACGCATGTTCCCGGGTGTCCAGTCATGGAAGGCGGTCGGCGGGGCGGCGGGCAGCCTCTTGGCGCTCGATGATCGCGGTGTCCTCCACGGCAGCGCAGCACCGACCTGGCTGGAACGTCTCGGCGCCAGCCGCGAGTTCGAGGTCGCCGGTGCAAGGATCCAGTTCCCGGGCTCGTGGATGCCCATCCGCGCCTTCTCGCAATCACCGGCCCATATCCTTGTGCACGGAGCCGACGGCAAGGTGCATGCGCTCGGCGAGAACGACGATTACCAACTGGGGCAGCCTGGCGGCGGTTCCGCCTCGACGTCGTACGTCCCGCTCGTCCCCGGCGGGGCGGCATCGTTCCTGTCGGGCGCCCCGGCGACGCTGCCGACGCTGGAACTGGTGCCTTTCGACGACCTGATCATCGAACCAAGCACGCCGTCCTTGACCGACGGGCACAGTGGCAAGATCCAATTGCGCGGCACCAAGGGGACCCGGAACCGCTCCTCGATCAACTACAGCCTCTCGACCCGCTTGACCAACGGTCTGCCGGATCCGGACAAGACCTCGACGAACCTCTTCCGGATCTCCGGAATCGGCTACGGGCCGACCGAACCGCCGGGGCGGACGGTCGATGTCGACTTCGCGCCCCGCTTCGACGACTTCCAGGACACGCCGTTGCTGGTGGATCTCGTCCTCCTTCCCGGGGTCGACTACTACCTCGGGGAGAACACGACCGCCACCCTGCGGTACCAGCCGACGCCCCCGCAGAACCATCCGCCCAGGGCACGTCTTGTATGGCCGCCCTTGGGGAAGCGGGTGTACTTCCAAGATTCGGTCGACTTCATCGTCGAGGTCTACGATCCGGACGACTATTCCGCGAAGATCTCCCTGGCACTGCTTTTCAGCGAATTCGGGAACAGGACATCGATCGGCGCCAGGACCCCCGATTCATTGCCCGGAACGACGAATCTCGTGCGCCTCCGGGTGGATCCGACCAATTACGGCAGCGTGTTGTACCCGGACATCCAAGTGACCGACGACCGAGGCATGAGAACGTTGCTGCCCGGAGGAGTCGAACGGGCTGTGGCGACCACCCGGCTCCGCACCCCTCCTTTCGCCGTCTCGGTCCAAGGCACGCGGTTCACATTGGCCGTGCCCAGCACGACCGGCGTGCTGGAACTCCAATCCTCCGACGACCTCCGCACCTGGACGTCGTTGGAGCGCTACGCCGTCCCGAACCCCGGCCTACCCGGAGCGGCGGTCCCGATCGAACCCGGTCCCGCCGGCAACCGCTACCTGCGGCTGGTGGATCCGACCAGCCCGTGAGCGACGGAAGGCGGGCCACGGCGTCCGGAGCGTCCTTGGGCTCCGTCATGGCTTCGTCGAAGCCGCGGGACGCGGACCGGGCCGCCGGATCTCGACCGGTCCGGTGTTCGGACGCGACGGACCCGGCGTGCTCCGGCCTTCAGAGATATAGCGATCCAACAATCCCGTGAGCCGGGCGACGATCTCCGGGTGCGCCGCGGCGACGTTGTCGGTCTCGGCCGGATCGCGGACGAGGTCGTAGAGCTGGGTCGGAGGAAGCTTGGCCGACGCGGGGCTCCCTGATGCGGGAGCGCTCCACCCGCCGGAATCGGGGCAGAGCTCCAGCTTCCAACGGCCTTGCCGGACGGCGAACGATCCGTCGATCGAATGATGCACCAGCGTCTCGCGCATCGGCGCTCCGGAGCGTCCTTCGAGCACCGGGAGGAGGCTGATGCTGTCCTCCGCGGCGTCGGACGGGACCGGCTTCCCGATGATCTCCGCGCAGGTGGCGAAGATGTCGTTGAGGCAGATCAACCGGTCGCTCCGGCTGCCGGCCTGGACGCGGCCCGGCCATCGGACGACGAGCGGGATGCGATGGCCGCCCTCGAAGATGTCCGCCTTGGCCCCGCGCAACGGACCGCTCGGTTCGTGTCCCTTGGCCCGGAGCTCGGAGAACTGCGCGGCCGGCGAACAGCCGTTGTCGCTCGCGACGATGACCAAGGTGTCCTTTGCCAACCCAAGCCGGTCGAGCGCTCCGAGCACTTCGCCGATGCTCGCGTCGGTCTGCATGACGAAGTCCGCGTAGGCGTTGATGCCGCTCTTGCCGCGCCATGCGGCGGTCGGCGCGATCGGCGTGTGCGGCGCGTTCAACGGCAGGTACAAAAAGAACGGCCGGCCGGCCTTCGCTTCGGCCGCCCTTCCATCGAGATACGCGACTGCTTTCGCAGTCAGCGCAGGCAGCACCGCCTCGGCCTCGAAGCCCGCCGCCGCCGGACCGCGCCGCGTCGCGCCGCCCGGCCGTGCGATGATCATCGGGAAGTCGTTCGTGAGCGTCGGCACCACGGCGACATGGTCGTCCTCGATGAACGTGTAGGGCACCATGTCGAGCGACGCGGCGATGCCGAAGAAGCGGTCGAATCCGACGCCGAGAGGACCGCCCGCGATCGGCCGGGTGAAGTCCGCGCGCCACGCCTCCTCGCCTTTCTCGACGCGGTCGTCGAAACCCGGCCCGCCGGCGCGGACCTGCCATCCGAGGCCGAGATGCCACTTGCCGATGCAGGCGGTGTGGTAGCCCTGCTGTCGGAGGTAGCTCGGCAAGGTCAGGCGCCCGGGTTCGATCAGCGGCGGGCTCATGCCGCCGAGCACGCCGCTCTTCAGGCGCGAGCGCCAATTGTATCGTCCCGTCATCAGCCCGTACCGCGTCGGCGTGCAGACGGCCGAGCTCGAGTGCGCGTCGGTGAAGACCATCCCGGCCGCGGCCAAGCGGTCGATATCCGGCGTGGCGATCTTCCCCTCGGGATTGAGGCAGCGGACATCGCCGTAGCCGAGGTCGTCCGCAAGGATGAGCACGATATTGGGCTTCGCGGCGCCCGCTCCGTGGAGGGACACCGCGGCGGTCGCCATCGCCAAGACCGCGACCATTATCCGCGCGATGAAGGCGGTCCGGAATGGACGTGTCACGGCTTGGCCTCCGGAGCTCCGCCGGGAGCCCGCGACGGTGGCGAGACATAGGCCGGGTTCGGGGTCGGCATCTGCGCGCCGACGGACCGGCGCCAATCGGCCAGCTGCTTCCGGAGCCGCCGGACATCGGCAGGCCGGACGCTGGCCAGGTCGTTCTTCTCCCCGATGTCGGCGCGGAGGTCGTAGAGCTCGACGTGGTCGTCCTCGTAGAACTCGATGAGCTTGAGGTCGCCCGACCGCACCGCGCCGTAGGGCGTCGCCCCGCCGGGATGGTAGTGCGGGTAATGCCAGAAGATCGCGTCGCGCGTGAACACGCGCTTCCGCTTCAGCAACGGCACGAGGCTCCGGCCGTCGATCGCGTGGTCGCGGCGCGGACGCACCCCGGCGATCTCCAGCAGCGTCGGGAAGATGTCCGGCGAGATCACCGGCGTGGACTCGGTCGTGCCCGGCGCGACTTGGCCGGGCCAACGCACGATGAAGGGCACGCGCACGCCGCCTTCATAGGCCGATCCTTTGCCGACGCGCAGCGGGACGTTCGAGGTCGGCGGGTTGCGTCCGCTCGTCAGTCCACCGTTGTCGGACGTGAAGACCACCACCGTGCGGTCGGCGATGCCGAGCGATTCCAGCGTCCGGGTGATGCGTCCTACGCTGTCGTCGACGCTCTCGATGAGCGCGGCATAGGCCGGGTCCCGGTGGGGCGCATCGGGCCCGGCCTTGCGCCGGTAGCGCTCGACGACCTCGGGCTTGCCGGCGATGGGTTGGTGGACGGCGTAGTGCGGGAGATAGACGAAGAACGGACGGTCCCGGTTCGCGGTGATGAACTTCACGGCCTCGGCCGATTCCCGGTCGGTGAGGAATTCTCCCGGCGGTCCTTCGGCCAGCGTCGGGATCTTGTACGGCGCGACGTAGCTCGGCGGTTGCCCGCGGTCGTAGCCGCCGATGTTCTGGTCGAATCCCTGTTGCTCCGGGAAGAACCCGGGACCGCCCAGATGCCACTTGCCGATGCTCACCGAAGCATAGCCCGCCGGCTTCAAGGCCTCGGCGATGGTCTGCTCCTCCAACGGCAGGCGCATCGTCCAATCCGGCACCTGGAGCCTGGCCTCCGGACGCACGTGGCCCTCGATCCAATCGGTGACGTGCAGACGCGCAGGGTAGCGGCCGGTGAGCAACGACGCGCGCGTCGGCGAGCACACGGTGCAGGCCGAGTAGGCCTGGGTGAACTTCATGCCCTGCGCGGCGAGACGATCGATGTTCGGCGTCTCATAGAAGGTGCTGCCCATGCACGAGAGATCCGTCCAACCGAGGTCGTCGACGAGGATGACGATGAAGTTCCACGGCTTGGCCGGACCTGACGCCGCCCGGGCCGGGATGAACATCGAGCACAGAGCGATGACCGATGCGATGAGAGTCTTCTTCACGGTGTTCTTCTCACCGGAGTTTTCGCGCGAGCCATGGCGAGACCTTCTCGGCCCAGCGCGCGGCGTGTTCGCGGAGGCCGGGTCCGCTGAAGTGCACGCCCTTTCCGCCACCGTCCCGCAGAGCGCCCTTCAGCGCGTCGGTGTCTGGGCCTTCCAACGCCACCCGGTCGCGCCAGAGCGACGCCTGGGCCGCGCGGATCTCCGGCGACGCCTCGTCGCCCGGGACGTGGTAGCTCACCTGCGCGACGAACCACGGGGGTTCCCAGCCGATGGCCCTGCGTGAATCGCGGATGATCCGCTCCAAGAAATCCCGGTAGAGCGGACCGGACAAAGTGCGCGTCGGATCGGCCTGGTTCGCGTCGCTCTCTCCCTGGTGCCAGAGCACGGCGCGGAATCCGCGGGGCCCGAGCGATGCCATGCGGTCGACCAGGTTGGCGTACAGCGCGCCGTCGCACGACCAGTCGCCCTCGGGCATGCGCGTCACGTGCGACATCACGGTGGGAGGTCCCGGGAACCGCGCGCCCTTGGGCAGCCACTCGCGCACGCTCGTGCCGCCGGATCCGCAGGCGACCAAGCCCACCGGGACGTCGAACTTCGCCGCGATGGCGTCGCCGAACGGCGGGAGGAAACTGCCGCCGCCGCCGCTCGCGCCGGGCTGCGGATCATCGGCCACCGACCAACGTCTCCCGTCGAAGGCGACGACGCGGCCGGACCGCACGGTCTGCTTCTCCTCGCCGTGGTTCGCCGAGTTCGATTGCCCGGCCACCACGAAG
>CANGMH010000307.1 GCA_947454005.1 Verrucomicrobiota bacterium | reverse complement strand
GTGCCATCCCTGCTCCGCTGCCGCTCCGGGCCGCGTCCGCCCGGTGACGCTCCGCACGGTGGTGGCGGTGATCCCGATGATCGCGCCCGCGACGAGGACCGCGGTCCAGGTCCGCCGCATCGGACGGTTGCCCGCGAGATGGGCGACGAGCGCCACGAGCAACGCGAAGCCGAGGACGCAGGGCCAATCCAACGCCGAACCCAACCGGCCCGCGATGGTGCGGAGAGGGGTTCCGACCGGTTCTGTGACCGCCTCCACCGCGGCGGGGTCGAGCACGAAAGTCGCCGCCAGAACGGCGGCGCCGGAGAAGAGCCAGAGCACCCCCGGCATCGTCGCGGAGCGGGACCGGGGGCCGTGGACCGTGGCCGGGAAAAGAGCGGGCGTGCCGTGTTCCATCACAGGGCACCCTAGCCAGCGGCGACGGATCCGACCAAGCGCGGGACGGCTACGATCTGGCTCCGTTCCCGTGACGGATAAAGTCGGGCGGCTGGCCGCGCCGGAGCTTGGTGGCGCGGCTTTCGGCGGCTAAAGATATGGCCCGTAGATGAGCATCCGATGGACCTTTGCGCGTTGGTCGGTGGCCGGCCTTCTGGTGGCCATCCTCTTCCTCGCCGGCACCACGACCATGCCGCTCTTGGACCGCGATGAGCCGCGGTTCGCCGAAGCGACACGGGAGATGCGGGAGCGCGGCGACCTCGTCGTGCCGACCTTCAACGGCGCTCCGCGTTACGACAAACCGCCGCTGATCTACTGGATGCAATGGGCGAGTGTCGGGTACCTCGGCGAGTCCGAGGCCGCGGTGCGCCTGCCGTCCGTCCTGTGCACGGCTCTGGCGGCGATGCTCCTCGTGCTGTGGGGTCGGCGCGCGGCGGGCGACGACGTCGGCTGGATGGCCGGGGCCGTCTTCGCCACCACGCTCCAGGTCGCCGTCCATGGTCGCATGGCGGCGGCGGACATGGCGCTCGTGCTCTGCGTCACGGCGGCGTCGTGGGCCGCATGGGAGATGGACCGCCCCGAGAGGACTTCGCCGGTCTGGTGGTGGATATTTTGGGGCGGTCTCGGACTCGGATTCCTGGCGAAAGGTCCGGTCGCGTGGATCCCCGTATCGGTCCTTGGCTTCAAGCGCCGGACCGACGACGCAGGAACGCATCGGAGCCGCTGGACCATCCTCGGCGGCCCTGCGCTCACGTTGGCCATCATCGCGGTCTGGGGCGTTCCCGCGTTGCTCGAGACCCGCGGCGAATTTCTGAGGGTCGGGTTGGGGCGGCACGTCATCGAACGGAGCCTCGGCAACCTCGATGGCCACGGCGCGGGATCCGTCGCCGCCTACATGCTGCGGCTCCCCTACTTCGCGCTGACGATCTGGCCCAGCTTCTTCCCCTGGTCGGTCTGGTTGCCGTGGTTGCTGGCGCGGCGCATCCGGACGATCCCGACGGACCTCCTGGTCCGCCAATGCAGTCGCGGTGCCCTGACGACGTTCGTCCTCTTCACCTTGAGCAACACCAAGCTCCCCCACTACCTGCTCCCGGCCTTCCCTTGGCTCGCGATCTGGCTCGCGGCCGAATGGCATCGAGCGGGACGCCCGGTCGTCCGTTGGCAGCGGACAGCGGTCGGCGGCGCGATCGCGACGGTGGTGATCGTGATGCTCGGCGCCCGGGCCGTCCGGGAGCGATCCCTTTCGCCCAAGTTGCTGGACGGCATCGAGACGTGGCCGGCCGACACCGAGTTGGCGGCGGTCGGGTACCAAGAACCCAGTCTGGTCTGGTACGCTCGGTCCCACCTCCGGAAACATGTCCGGTTCATCGACGCCGACGAAGCCTCCCGGTTCCTCGCGTCGGAAGGCCCTCGCGCCTGCGTCCTGCCGGCCGCCGAATTCCAACGGTGGGAATCGGAGCGGTCCCGCGGGCAGACTCCGCCGACCGAGATCCGCCCGGTCACCGGGTGGAACCTTGTGCACGGCCGCCGGAGCGACCTGGTGTTGGTCCGCTACGAGCGGTGAACCGTGGAGCCTCTCGGGATCCGGCGTCGGGCGCAGGGGCGGATCCGACGACGCCTCTGGATCGCCTCAATGGATTTTCCTGCGGAATCGGTTTCGATCCCGGCCCGGTACCTGCTTCGATAACGGCTCGTCATGATGAGACCGCTCCACCGATGGCCCTGCCTTGCCCGTGTTTCCCGAGGGATGGCCGCGTCTCTGGTCCGGGCCGGACGCGCTATCCGCCATCAGGTCCACCTTCCCTCCATCAGCTCCGCGTCCCCTGTCCGATCCGTGCCGGATCGGCGCTTCGGCCTCATCCTCGTGGTGCTGCTGCTCGCGACCGCCATGCTCGCGCCGGCCCGGGCAGGATCGCTCCTGCGCGAGGTGTACCAAGGCATCGGCGGCAACTCGGTCGCCGAGCTCACCAACGCGCCCGTCTATCCCAGGTCGCCGACCTTCACGAACTTCGTCACCGACTTCTTCGAATCGCCGAGCAACTTCGACGAGAGCTACGGCCAGCGGATGCACGGTTACGTCGTCCCGCCGGTCACCGGGAACTACACCTTTTGGATCGCCACCGACGACAACGGCGCCCTGCTTCTCAGCACCGACGAGACCCCGGGCAAGGCCCGTTTGATCGCCTCTGTCCGGGATTATACCGGGGTCCGCGAATGGACGAGGTTCCCTGAGCAGAAATCGGCCCCGATCGCGCTCGAAGCAGGCAAGGCCTACTACGTCCTCGCGCTCCACAAAGAGGGCGGCGGCGGCGACAACCTGGCCGTCCGCTGGCTCAGGCCCGACGGCAAGGACGAAGGCCCCATCCCGGCGACCTACCTGCTGCCTTGGGGCACCACGTTCACCGCGCCCGAGATCACCGCGCAGCCGACGAACACCACCGTCGTGGAAGGCGGGATCGCCACGTTCGCCGTGACGGTGAAGAACCCCGACGTCGTCGCGGCCGAATGGCGGCGCGACGGGACGGTCGTCGCCGGACAGACCGGACTGGTGCTCTCCTACGGCCCCGCCGCCGTCACCGACGACGGTGCGACCTTCACCGCCACGGTCACCAACAAGCTCGGCTCGGTGGTCTCTTCCGCGGCGACGCTCCGGGTGCTGCCGGACACCACGCCGCCGCGGTTGCTCGGGGGCGTCTTCCTCGGGCCGACATCGGTCCGGATCTCTTTCAGCGAACCCGTTTCGGCGACGACCGCGACCATCGCCGGCAACTATTCTATCGACGGCGGCGTGACCGTCAGCGGCGCCGCTCCGGGGCCGACTCCGGACACCGTCGTGCTCACGACGACCCCGGTGACTTTCGGCGCGACGTACACGGTCCGCGCGGACGGCGTGCAGGACCGCGCACGGGTGCCGAACACCATCGCCGCCGGCAGCTCGGTCACCTTCCTCGCGCTGGAGCTGGTCTCGCAGGACATCGGCACGACGGGCGGATCGATCCGGCGGATCGCCCAAGGCGCATACGACGTGTCGGGCGGCGGATCGGACATCGGGGGGACATCGGACCAGCTCCAGTTCGCGTGGGAGCAGCGCGAGGGCAACTTCGATCTCCAGGTGCGCGTCGCGGCGGCGACGATGACCGATCCGTTCCTCCACGCCGGACTGATGGCGCGGGGATCGCTCGCCACCAACGCGGCCTTCGCCGGCATCTTCGGCGCGTCGCCGCAGGTGGGCTGCTTCTTCGAATCACGCGCGACCACCGGTGCCGCCGCGACGACGGCGACTTTGTCGGGCGGGTTCCCGGTGAACTATCCGCAGACATGGCTGCGCCTCCGCCGCGTGGGCAACGTGCTCACCGGCTTCGCGGGCCTCGACGGGAAGTCCTGGACGCAGCTCGGCACCGCGACGGTCACCCTGCCGGCACAGGCCTACGTCGGGTTCGCTCTCTGCAGCGGCGATGCGAAGGCCGTGGCCTCCGCCCGGTTCCGCGACCACGGCGCCACGGCTTCGACGACGGTCGTGCCGTTCGTGCGCGACCGCGAGCCGATGGGACCGACCAGCCGCCGGACGGGCCTCGTGTTCTCCGAGGTGATGTACCATCCGAAGGCCACCGCGGACGCGACCGGCGAGCTCGAGTTCATCGAGATCCACAATGCCGATTCGATCTTCGAGGACATCGGCGGATGGCAGCTGAAGGGCGGCGTGCAGTTCACCTTCCCGCTGGGCTTCCGCCTGGCGGCCGGCGACGTCGTCGTGGTCGCCTCGGACCCGGAACGGTTGAAGTCCGTCCACGGCATCACGAACGTGGTCGGCCCCTTCACCGGATCGCTCGGCAACTCGGGCGACACCGTGCGGCTCACGGATGCGAGCGGCGCCATCAAGCTCGACCTGACCTACGGGACGCGCGCGCCGTGGCCCGTCGCGGCCGACGGCACGGGACACTCGCTCGCCTTGCGCAACCCGAGCTACGGCGAGGGCGATGCCCGCGCCTGGGGCCAGAGCGAGACCGTCGGCGGCTCGCCGGGACGGTTGGAGACCCTCTCGGCCAACCCGTATCGCGGCATGGTCATCAACGAGATCCTCGCCCACACCGATCTTCCCCAGCTCGACTACATCGAGCTCCACAACCGGACCACGTCGCCGGTCGACCTCAGCGGCTGCTTCCTCACGGATGATCCGGCGACCAACCGGTTTCGTCTGCCCACGGGCACCGTCATCCCGGCGCGCGGCTTCCTGGCCTTCGACGAGACCCAGCTCGGGTTCCGTCTGGATGCCGCCGGCGAGACCGTGCTCCTGATCGATCCCGACGGGACGCGCGTGATCGACGTCGTCCGCTTCGGCGCGCAGGAGAACGGAGTCGCTTCCGGCCGTTCGCCCGACGGTGCCGAAACCTTCCGCCGTCTCGACCGTCCCACGCCCGGTGCGGCGAACGCCCCATGGCGGCTGGAATCCATCGTCATCAACGAGCTGATGTATGCGCCGATCAGCGGCGACACCGCGGACGAGTACGTCGAGCTGTTCAACCGCGGCACGGCCACGGTCGACCTCTCCGGATGGAGGTTCGTCGACGGCATCGACCTCAAGTTCCCTGCCGGCACGACCGTTCCCGCCGGCGCCTATCTCGTGGTCGCCAAAGACTCCGCCCGCCTCTTGGGGAACTATCCCCAGCTGAACGCCGCCAACCTGCGCGGCGACTACAAAGGTTCGCTCAAGGATTCCGGCGACCACGTCGCGCTCGCCAAGCCGGACGATATCGTGAGCACGAACGCCTTCGGCGAGCTCTCCACCAACCTGATCCACATCGTCGTCGCCGAGGTGGCCTACGGCACCGGCCTCCGCTGGGGGCCGTACGCCTCCGGTGGCGGGTCCAGCCTGGAGCTCATCGACCCTCGCGCCGATCCGTTGCGCGCCGCGAGCTGGGCGGCCTCCGATGAATCGCAGAAGAGCCAGTGGACCACGGTCTCGACGACCGGGAAGCTGGACAACGGCGCGACCGACTATC
>CANGMH010000306.1 GCA_947454005.1 Verrucomicrobiota bacterium | reverse complement strand
ATCGTCGCTTCGTCCGGGAACCTCTCCGCGGCCGACAGCAACAACCCGAAGGCCTCGTCCAATCCACCGCCGACCTTGCGCCGCGCCGCGTACGAACGATGGATCCATCCGCCGGGATGGTCGGGATGGAACCGGACGCAATCTTCCGCCACGGCGAACGCGGCATCCCAATCCCGCGTCTCCGCGTGGACGGCGAACTGCGCCTCCAGCGGCGCCAACCACCGGCGCAGCTCCGGCGGCAACGTGTCCAGCTCGGCTTGGGCGTCCGCGGGGAGGCCCAGGCCGAGCCAACCGATCGCGGCGTCCAGCGCGTGGTGATGGGGCGGCGGTAGCGGCGTCACGGGCGCTCAGTTCAGCACGAACGCGACGTCGTCCGACGCGAGGCGGACCGATCCCGGCATCTGCTTCGGGTCGAGCTTCACGACGACGCGATGGGTTCCTGCCGGCAATTCCGCGGAGCTCTCGCCTTCGCCTCCGATGCGCTTGCCGCCCACCCAGAGCTCCGCGCCGGGCCCGGCCGCGAGCTTGAACCGGACCTTGCCGGCGCGCGCCACGGTCACCTCGGTCGCCGCGAAGACGCCCAACCGCGAGGACCACCCTTCGGCGCGCAAGGTCTGGCCGATGAGCGCGCGCGTCAGCGTGCCCTTCACCAGCGCGGTCGTGGGCTGCCAACGTTTGTCGTCCGCCCGCGCGGTCACCGGCCACAGGTCCTGGCCGGCCTGGCCGTCGGTGTGGAAGGTCTGCGCGAGCTGCCAACGGCGCGCCACGCCGCCTTGGGAGGCGTCGAAATCGCCGGGCTTCCCGAGCCGGCCGAGGAAGGAGAACAGATCGAGCTGGTCCTGCTCGCCGAGCGGATCCAGCAACCCGCCGGGCATCAGCGACAACGTCCCCTGCTCGCGCTTGGCGATATCGGCCTTCGGGATGGCCTGTTCGGCGCCGGCGGCGTTCCGGAGCACGACCTCCTGCGGCGTCTCGCGGGCGAGCGTGCCGGTGGATTCGTTGCCGTCCTTCGTCGTCACCACCAAGGCGTGGAAACCTTCCTTGATCTTGGCGTTGGGCAGGAGCACCGACTCGACGAGGTAATCGATCGGCGCGCTGGCGCCGATGCTGGTCATGTCGGGACCGACCTTGCCGCCGACGCCGCCGATGGCGTGGCAGCTGGTGCACGCGAGTTCCGCGCGGCGATAGACCATCTCACCGCGTGCCGGATCGCCTTTTTCGGCGGCCTTCGCGGCCAGCTCCTTGATGATCTGCCCGGTGAAGGCTTGCGTGTCGGCAGCAAGACCGGAGGCCTTGCCGAGCGCGAGGACGAGGTCCATGTCGTTGCGGCCTCCTTCGCGCGCCACGCGCATGCCGGCCCGGGCCGCGGCCGGCGCGACACCGGTCGCCGGCAACGCCTCGGCGACTGCCTTGCCGGCGCCTTTCACCGGGAGCAACGCGCGCCAGAACTCCTGCGCCTGGGTCTCGTCCGAGAGCGACCGCGTGAGGTCGACCGCGGCGGGCACCGCTTTGCCCAGGTCGAGCGCGGCGAGCGCGGCGACGGCGGCGCGACGGGCGACGTCGTCCTGACCCGGAGCAGCGATCGCGGCCAGGGCATCGATCGCCCCTTTGCCGCCGATGCCGCGCAGCGCCTCGATGGCGGCGGAGCGGATGGACGGGGCGGAGCCCGGCGCGCCCGCGATCGCGGCCAGCTTGCCGAACGCCGGACCGAGGTCCTTCCAAACGGCGGCGAGCTTCAAGGCCTCGACGCGGACCGCGTCGGACGGATTGTCGAGGACCGTGGCGAGAGCCGCGGTGGACCCGCCGGGCTTGAGCTTGCGGAGGCGCATCGCGTCGGTGAGCGAGCGCAACGCGCGGGCCGACGCGGCATCATCGAATCCGCCGGTGGCCACCTGGTCGAACAACGCGCGGAGTTCCTTCTCGGTGCCGGCGGACCCGATGAGCTCGATCCACGGACCGGATCCGTCGCGGCCGAGGGGGTTCTTCGCCAGCAGTTGTCCGAGCACGCGGCTGGCCTGCTCGGGTTTGATGGCCTTGAGCCCGAACTCGAGCTGTTTCTCGTGGCCGGTCGCGGACCAGGCGCCGCTCTGGAGCGCGGCGATCCAAGGCTCGGACAGATCGTTGATGGTCAGCCAGAGCGCGTAGTCGAGCGTCGGGTCCATCGGCTGGTCGAGGACGGAGAGCGCGAGCTCGGCGGAGCGGGCGGACGGCATCTTGGCGAGCGCGCGGAGGGCCTCGAGGCGGACCCTCGGGGCCGGGTCGCGGACGAGCGCCGCGAGCGCCGTGAGACGGGCGGGGTCGACGGCGGCCGCGAGGCAGGAGACGGCGGAGGCGGTCGCGAGGCCGATGGCGAGGCTGACGGCGAGACGGTTCGGGAACGGATGCATGTGCGTCGGGGTGCGGGTTTCGGGTCTCGTTTCAGCGGCTCAGCTGGCGCGCGGCGGCGGTGCGGATGCGGGCGTCCTGGGCGGCCACGAGCTCGCCGACGAGCGCATCGTCCGGCCGCTCGAACGCTTCATGGATCCACATCGCCTCCAGTTTGGCCCGCGGATCGGTCTGCTTGGCGAGCCACGGCTTGACGGCAGGAAGCACCTTGTCGGCGCCGCGTTGGCGCAGGACGACGCGGGATTGCTCCTGCTCCCAGCCGTTCGCGGACAACGTGCGGTCGAGCAGCGCCGCGGTGTCGAGCCGGGTGAGGTCCTGCTTCTTGGCGAGCGGACGTCCCTTGGCGGTGACTCGCCAGATGCGGCCGTGCTCCTTGTCGCGGCGAGGATCGCGGAAATCGACCTCGCCGTGCTGGATGATGGGGTTGCTCCAGTCGGCGATGTAGAGCGCGCCGTCGGGTCCGAAGCGCAGGTCGATCGGACGGAAGGTCACGTTGGTCGAACGCAGCAGGTCGGGCATCTCCTTGGTGAGGAAGGTCGCCGCGGCGTCCTCCATGCCGAAGCGCACGACGCGATGGGCGCGGAAATCGCAGGTGATGGCGCTGCCCTGCCAATCGGCCGGGAAGGCCGGGCTGTGCACCAGCTCGAGGCTGGCGAACTTCGGATAGCTGCCCGGGCTGATGCTGTCGGCCTCACGCCGCATGTCGGAATAGGTGAAGTAGGTGGCACCTTCCATCGCGTGGTAGATGCCCTTGCCGCCGGCACCATCGGTGAAGAAGGAGTTCCCGTACTGGTCCCAGTGGTGGCCCCACGGATTGCAGCCGCCCTTGGTGAAGATCTCCAGGCGCCAGCTATCGGGGTTGAAGCGCCAGATGCCGGCGCTGTTCAGGCGACGCACGCCCCACGGCGTCTCGATGTGCGTGTGGGTGTAGATCGACTGGTTGAGGTACATGTGGCCGTCGTAGCCCCAGCGCAGCGTGTGGAGGTTGTGATGGGTGTCCTCGGTGCCGAAGCTGGAGAGCACGATCGTCTTCTTGTCCGCACGGCCGTCGCCGTCGGTGTCGGCGAAGTGGAGCAGCTGGCTGCTGGCCGCGACGTAGACGCCGCCGCGGTCGTCGGGCAGCACGCCGGTCGGGATCAACAGGCCGTCGGCGAAGACGGTGTGCTTGTCGGCCTTGCCGTCGCCGTCGGTGTCCTCGAGCACGACCACGGAATCGGTCGCGGGCTGGCCGGGCTGGATCTGCGGATAGACCTCGGACGAGGCGACCCACAGGCGGCCCTGCGCGTCCCAGTTCATGTGGATCGGTTTGTGGAGCGACGGGTTCTCGGCCCAGAGGTTCACCTCGAAGCCGTCGGCGACCGTGAAGGTGGGGACGGGTTGCGGGGCCCGCGGCTTGGGCACCGCGCGATGGGCGGCCTCCTCGGCGGCGAGCAGGCCCTCCACTTCCTTGACCATCGCGGGGTCCTGGTGCTTCAGGTCGCGGAGCTTGGCGATGCGGGCATCCCACTCGGCGATGAGCGGGTCGAAACGCGGGATCTCGACGCCGTTGCGGCCCTGCTCGCCTTTGCGGAAGCCGAAGAGATAGGTCCAGTTCTCCGGGCGCCAGCGATGGAAGAAGAGCTCGTTCTTCTTGCGGATGGCGGCGTTGAGGATGGTTTCCGAAGGCAACCCCTCGAAACGGTTCCTGCTGGGATAGCGCAGCCCATGTCGCGGATCGGCAAGCATGTCGACCATCGCTTCGGCGTAGAAGCGGTACCCGGCTTCATTGAGATGCAGTCCATTCGGGTGGCGGCGCTTTCTGTGGTCGTCGCTCATCACCTGCTCGCGCAAACCGATCATCGGAAAGGCAGCGCCTCGTTCTTTGGCCAATGCTTCGGTGGCTGATTGGATCAGGAAAGCGCTCTGCGAATCAGGCACGGGAGGCAGCAACACGAACCTCACCTTCTGCCCGCTGACCTCCTCGATGGCGTCCATCAGCATGCCGAGGTCGGTCTTGAACTTCTCGACGACCGCTTGGTCTCCCGCGTGCGTTTTCGCGTCCGCGACATCCAGCGCCGCCGTCATGCCGTAGCTGAGGAAGGCCACCGTCGGCTTCACCAGCGCGACCTGCTCCTTCACATGGGCCAGCCAGAACTTGTCGTCCTTGTTCCAGTCGAAGCTGGCGCGCGCCTTTCCCGTGGGGGTGTCGCCGGCCCAGGCGAGGTTGCGGAAGGTGACGTTGCGGTCGGGGAAGGCCGCGGTCAGCAGCGTCTCGATGTGCCCGTGGTCGCCCTCGCGCTCGAAGAACGTGTCGCCGATGAAGAGCACGCGGTCACCGTCCTTCAACTCGAACGCGTCCGCCGCCCGGGCTGAAGGAAGGAGGAAGAACGCAAAAGGCAGAAAGGCGAACAGGGAGCGGAGATGTCGGCGCATAAGCGTGGCGGTGAGAGACGACGGCCAGCGTCGCGGCATTCGTCCCGAGAGGCAAGCCGCGGTCGGGGCCGGATGAGCAGAAGCGACCGACTCCGCGGATGCCGGGTTGGAATCCGGGCACAAAAAAGGCGGGCCGGACCGAAGTCCAGCCCGCCCTGGTCTCGGGACAGGGATCTTACTGGTACTTGATGACCAGCTTGCCGCCCTGGACCTGGACGCTGACCAAGGACAGCGCCGGGGTGATGCTGAGGTAGCCGGCCGCCCCGCCCGCGGGGATGTCGGCCGTGATGGTCTTGTTGGCCAGGTCGGAGACGACGCCGGTGAGCGGCACGCCGCTGAGACCGTTCGGGATGGTCGTGCTGATGGTCAGCGACGACTTCGTCGGGGCCACGCCGACGCGGTAGGTCTTGAGGCCGCCGTTGGCGGTGTCGTTGAGCAGAACCTTCTCACCGCTCGCGTTCACCGAGAACAGCTCGATGTGCGCCGCGCCGGTCACCTCGAGGTAGACGAAGCGGAAGGCGTAGACGCCGGCGTCCTGCACGAAGAACTTGAAGTTCGACGAGCCGCCTTCGGCGAGCAGGAAGGCCTCGGAGGTGCCGAGGTAACCGGTCTGCGCGCGGAATCCGTCGTCGACCGTCGCGCCCAACGTGACCACGCCCTTCGGCAGGT
>CANGMH010000305.1 GCA_947454005.1 Verrucomicrobiota bacterium | reverse complement strand
TGCTGCCGGACGGCACCACGAACCACCTGCTCCACATCCCGCGCTGGGATTTCAACTGGCAGGGCGACTACCGCTACGCCCAGCCGGTGGAGCTGCCGCGCGGCACCCGGTTGGTCATGCGCTTCACCTTCGACAACTCGGCATCCAACCCGCGCAACCCCGACAAGCCGCCCAAGCGCGTCCGCTACGGCATGCAGACCACCGACGAGATGGCCGAGCTCTGGCTGCAGCTGCTGCCGAAGAACCCGGGAGACCTAGAGGCGCTCCGCGAAGCCTACGCCCCGAAAGCGCTGCGCGAGATCGTCACCTACCAAGAATACCGGCTGCGCCTCGATCCGGGCGACGCGCATGCCCATGGCCGCCTGGGGGTGGCGAAGCTGCATCTCGGCGACTTCGACGCCGGGGCGGAGCTGCTCCGCACCGCGATCCGTCTGGATCCGTCGGACGACTACACGCACTTCAACCTCGGCATCGTGCACCAGGAGCAGAAGGACGCCGCCGCCGCGGAACGGGAATTCGCGGAAGCCGTCCGCTTGAACCCGAAGAACGCGCAGGCCCACGGCAGCCTGGGCATCGCGCTCGGAGAGCGCGGCGACCTCGCCGGAGCCGAGCGCCATCTGCGGGAAGCGCTGCGCCTCGCGCCGGAAGACGGCACCGCCCGGGAGGTGCTCGACCAGGTGGTCAAGCTCCGGGCCGCGGCCAAGAAACGTTGAACCGGTCGGAAGCGCACCGGACGGGTGCGGACCGTCACCGGCGGTCCCGTCGGCCCCGAGGAGCCGGCATCAAGCGATCAACCGGCGCGTCGACGCCGTGCGGCCGGCGAAGAAGTAGATCACCGAGCCGATGAAGGGCAGGAACCAGATCAACAGCGTCCAGAGGACCCGGGTCGTCCCGTCGAGCCCGTCGTTCCGGATGGCGTGGACGAGCATCCAGATCCAGAACACGAAGCACGCGACGCCCAGCGGCACGAGCAGGAGGAGCAGCAGCACACCGACGATGGAGAGGAGAGCGAGCATGGTTGGCCTTTCTTTCGGGAAGAGCACCCAGCGGTGCGGAGAAATGTTTCAACGGATGGCCGACGGGGGCGAATGACGGCGGCCGGCGAAGAAGTAGATCACCGCGCCCAAGAGGTGCGCGAGGCAGATGACGATGGCCCAGATGAGACGTTCGGTGTCGGTCAGCCTCGGGTTCCGGACACAGTCCAGGAGCATCCACACCCAGAAGGTGAAGCAGGCGACCGCGAGAGGGACGACGATTCCGATGACGACGAGTTCCGGGATGCTGATAAGGGCGAGCATGGGGTGATCGATGGGGGGTTGCTTTCGGTGAAGTTCAAGCGGTCGCGGGCTGCTTGCGCTCGGTCGCACCGCAGGACGGGCATTTGCGTTCCGCGCCGTCGACGAACGTCGCGCAGTAACCGCAGGTCCAGGCCGGCGCGCGGGGGGCGGCAGCGATCGGAGGCGGTGCCACCGGACGGCGCACGCGGATGAACCCCTTGTAACGGGTGCCTTGGTGGGTGAGGTCGCCGGTGTCGCCCTCGGCGAGACCGCTGTAATCGGTGGCGGACACCCTGAACTCCTGACGCAGTCCGCCCGCCGACGTCTCGAACGTGATGTGGTAGGAGGTGGAAGCGGTCGAATCCTGCCCGCCGCCGCTGACATGGAGACGTTTGGTCGCGATGCGCGCCGGCAACGTGAGCACCGGTTGCGCGTTGTTGTCGGCCCATTCGGCGATGCCCTTGACGGCGGTGACCACGATCATGCCGATCACCAGCACGAACACCGCGGCGATGAAGAGCGGGACCAGGGTGAACATCAGCATGAAGAGGATGCCCATACGCCGGAAGCGGAGCTCAGGACCGGTCGCCAGGTCCTTCCACCGGCATCAGGAACCAGAGGGCGAGGTAGACGATGATGCCGGGGAACGCCGCGCTGAGCAGCGACACGAGCACATAGACGATGCGCACGCGCGTCGCGGACCAGCCGATGCTCTCGGCGATGCCGCCGCAGACGCCGGCGATCATGGACTCACGGGTGGAACGATGGAGTTTCATCAGTTGGTGTCAGGCAGGTTATCGAGCTGTCTTCTAAGCGCCCCTGCTTTGGCTGGCCATGGAAAACGGGACGCCGCGGTCATCCCGCGTAGGACTCCAGGAAACCGCATCGCTGGCAGCGGAAGGTGGCCACGATGAAAGAGCGTCGGTCGGTGATCTTCAGGCCCATCCAGATCGATTTCTCCGGCGGACCTTCCACCCAATGGCTGACCAAGCGGGTCCCCCCGTGGGTATGGTCCACGATGTAGCCCTCGTCCATCGGGGCTCCGCACTTCGGACAGGGCGATGATCTTGCCATGGCGTCCTCCTCGGTTCAGGCCTCCGGCGACTCGTCCTTCGCCAGCGCCTTCCGCAGCGCGGGCACCTGTTCGAGCAGCTTCTCCAGCTTCACGCCGGTGAGCGCCTCCAGCACGGGCGGGAGCTGCGACATGATCTGGGTGACATCGCCGGTGACCTTGCTCGCGCCGCCGCCGGGACCGTTGCCGGAGTTGATGACGACCATCTTGTCCATCTTTGATAGCGGCTCGGAGATCCGGCCGGCGATCTCGGGCAGGACCTTGACCAGCAGCTCGATGATCGCGGCCTGGTTGTACTCCTTGAACGACTCCGCCTTCAGGCGCATCGACTCGGCGGTCGCCTTGCCCTGCGCCTCGATGATGGCGGCCTCGGCGAGACCTTTGGCCTGGTGGGCGGCCGCGTCGGCGAGACCGGCGGCCTTGGAGACGTCCGCGGCGGCGAAACCGTTCGCCTTCTGGGCGGAAGCGGCGCCGGCGGCCTCGGTCTCGAGCTGGAACTTCCTGGCGTTGGCGAGGGTCTCCACACGGTAGCGCTCGGCGTCGGCGGGCTTCTGGACGTTGGCCTCGAGCTCCCGCTGGCGGCGCTGGATCTCCTGCTGCTGGAGCTCGATCTGCTTCTGCTTCTCGATGATCTGGACCTGCACCTCCTCGGCCTTCACGAGCTGGCCGGTCTTGAACTTCTGCAGGTCGTAGGCGAGGTCGGATTCGGCCTTCTTCTGGTTCACCGCGGCCTGGTACTGCGCGACGTTGCTCTCATAGTCGCGCTGCGCCTCGGCGATGCGCGTGTCGGCGATGAACTTGGCCTCCTGGCCGGCCTGCGAGGCCTGCGACGACTTGATCATCGCGTCGCGGTCGGCCTCGGCCTGGGCGATCTGCGCGTCGCGTTTCACCTGGGCGATCCGCGGCTTGCCCAAGGCATCGAGATAGCCCTGCGAATCGCGGATGTCGCGGATGGTGAAGCTCACGATCTGCAGGCCCATGTTGGCCATGTCGCCGGCGGCGACCTCCTGGACCTTCACCGCGAACATGTCGCGGTTCTGGTAGATCTCCTCGACGCTCAACGTGCCGAGGATGGCGCGCAGATGGCCTTCGAGCGTCTGCATCGCGATGTTCTGGATCTCCGGCGTGCCCTTGCTGAGGAACTGCTCCGCCGCGGTGCCGATGGAGATGTCGTCGCCCTTGATCTTGACCTGCGCCACGCCGTCCACCTTCACCGGGACGCCTTTGCTCGTGTAGACCTCGGGGGTGTTGACGTCGATGGTGAGGAGCTCGAGCGAGAGGATGTCCACCTTCTCGACCACCGGCATCACGAAGGTGCCGCCGCCCTTCACCACGCGGAAACCGCGGTCGACCACCTGACCGCCCGGATCGGTCACGCGGTACCGGCGACCGGAGATGATGAGCACCTCGTTGGGGCCGACCTTGGTGTAGCGGCTCGCCCAGACCGCGAGCGACACGAAGACGACGAGCAGGATGCCGACGGTCACGGCGGCGCTGACCCCCAGCGTGCTGAGGTCGACGGCGAGCAGTTGGGCGAGGACGGGGTTCATGGGTTGTTCTTGGGCTGGTTAGGACCTGGGAGAAGGATCAGACGGGTTCGACGAAGAACTCGGCGCCGATGATGCGGGTGATCTTCACGGTGGAGCCGTTGGGGATCGGGCGTCCGCCTTCGGAACGCGCCGGAGCCGTGTAACGCGAGCCGCCTTGCACATAGGCGATCTCGCCGACGCCGTCCGCCGGGATCGAGGTGTTCAAAATGGCCGTCAGCCCGACGAGCGTGGAGACGCGGCTCTCGCTGCTGGCCTGGGTCTTCATGAATATCGCGCTGAACAACCATACGACCACGGCGGCCGCCAAGAACGCCCCGAGGGCGGCGAGCGGGGCGCTGAACCACGGTCGGCTCGTGGCCGGGATGGTGTGGAACACCATCCCCAGACCGCCGAATGCGGTCACGAAGGTCGCCAAGGTCGTCGGGCTCAGCGGCGAGAACCCCGGCATCTCGTTGCTCGCGAAGCCGCCCTCGGCGTGGGTGTCGGCCACACCGCCATGGGCGTCATGACCGCCGAAGACGCCGCCGAGGATGCCGCTGACGATGGTGAACAGGAGCCCGACTCCGAAGCAGACGAGGTAGATCAGGAAGGTGGTGTCCATCAGGTGCGGTGATCGGGATTCATCGTTCCCCTTGGGACAACCGTGGCAACGGAGAAAGCGCCGTCGCCCGGAACGGCACGTGGAAGCGGTGATGGAACGGCGGCGCTCCCTTGGTCCCCGCGCCGTGGTCTTGGTCCAAGCCTTGGCTCATGCTTGGGGACTGAACCGGAGCCACAGGCCGACGTAACGGGATCCTTTCCGGCCGGTGGACGCATCCGTCGCGCCTTTGCCCCCGACCGGAAGTTCAGGCTCCGACCGAAGACCGTCCGCCCGCGAGACCGGCCAACTCGCCGGTGCTGTCGGCGAAGCGCTCGGTCTTCACGCCCATCCGGTTCAACACCGCGACGTGGAGGTTGGCCATGGGATGGTCCTTCCCGAAGTCCAGGTGCCGGCCGGTCTCGAGGGTGCCGCCGCCGCGTCCGGCGAGCACCAGCGGGAGGTCGTGCGGGCTGTGCTTGTTGCCGTCGCTCATGCCCGCGCCGAACAGGATCATCGAGTTGTCCAGCACCGTGCCATCGCCCTCCTTGTGACCGCGCAGCTTCCCGAGCAGGTAGGCATACTGGGCGACGTGCCATTGGTTGATCTTCTGGTACCGCGCCAGTTTGTCGGCCTTGCCCTCGTGGTGGCTGTTCTCGTGGTGGCTGCCGAGCCCGGCCTCCAAGAAGGAGAAGTTCCGGCCGCTCACCGAGTTGGCGAACATGAAGGTCGAGACCCGGGTGGAATCGGTCCAGAAGGCGAGGGCGATCAGGTCGAGCATCAAGCGCACCTGCTCGGTGTGGTTGTCGCGCCGCTCGCTCACCCGGCCCGGATCGTCGTAGAGGTCGATGGCCTGGCCGAGCTTCTCGATCTCGGCGCGGACGAGCGGGTCCTCCATGTTCTCGGCGGATTTCCGCTTCCGGTCGAACTCGATGCGCTTCTCGATGGCACGGACGCTGTCGAGGTATTCGCCGAGCTTCTGCCGGTCAGCGTGGCCC
>CANGMH010000304.1 GCA_947454005.1 Verrucomicrobiota bacterium | reverse complement strand
TCATCCGAGCCATCTGGACCCCACCCCTAGCGGAGCTTGTGCCAGCGAGCAGATCAGGCTCTCCGGTGCATTTACGCAGGATTCCCGCGTCCACCGATCCGGCATCGCACGGCTCCCGTGTGCCGCTGTGCGCCACACGGGCTCTCCCGCGCACCGACGCCACGGCGCACCCGCGTTCGCTGGTCAAGGCTGGCGCAGGCAGGAAGATTGCCGGATATTTGACTGATTGGTTTTCAACGAGACCGGTCGATCTGATGCCGTCCATCGGCAAATATAGCCTTTCAATTGGTTCATGACGAACCAATGACACCGGCTTCGATTGGACGGCAGCCCTGCTCACGACGGGCGTACAATGCTTTATTTGACCGTTTAGTCAACTCCATGTTAGAACCTAGGTCGTCCAAGCAAAAAAAAGAGGACGCCTTGGGCGTCCTCTGGTTCCGATCGTTGGGAGCGCTGGGTTCAGGCCACCGCCGCACCTGAAACCCGGGTGGCATGGCCCGCGGCCAATTGGACACGGATATCCGCGACCAGCCGGGCCGTGGTGAGGCCGTGCTTGGCCCGGAGGTAGTCGACGCTGCTGGCGTGTTCGATGAATTGGTCGGGCCAAGCGATGCGGATGACCGGGGTCTTGATCCCTGCGTCGTTGAGGCATTCGAGCACCGCGCTGCCGTAGCCGCCCATCGCGACGTGGTCCTCCAAAGTGGCGACGACGTCGGCCGCTTGGCAGAAGAACTCGGTCACGTCCTTGTCGAGCGGCTTGAAGAAGCGCGGGTTGATCACCGCGACATCCACGCCCTCGGCCGCGAGGACCTCGGCGGCCTCCTTCGCCAGCGTCAGCATCGGCCCGAGGCCGAACAGCGAGACCTTCTTGCCGCCGTTGTTCGAGAAATGCCGGACGACCTCGGCCTTGCCGATCTCGATCACGGCCGGCTGCTCCTTCACGGGCACGCCTTCGGCGTTGCCGCGGGGATAACGGATGGCGACCGGATGCTTCTGCAGCGTCGCGGTGAACATCATGTCCTGCAGCTCGTCCTCGTTCGCCGGCGCCATGCCGATGATCTGGGGCAGGCAGCGGAGATACGAGATGTCGAACAAGCCGTGATGGGTCGGACCGTCGTTCGCGCTCAGGCTCGAGCGGTCCATGCAGAAGATGACCGGGAGGTCCTGCAGGCAGACGTCGTGGTGGATGCAGTCGTAGGCGCGCTGGAGGAACGTGCTGTAGATGGCGACGACCGGCTTGAAGCCCATCGTGGCCATCCCTGCGGCGAAGATGACCGCATGCTCCTCGGCGATGCCGACGTCGTAATACTGCCCCGGGACCGCGGCTTCCAAGAGCTTGAGGCTCGTCCCCGTGGGCATCGCCGCGGTGATCCCGACCACGTTCTTGTTCTGCCGGGCGAGCTTCACCATCGTCTGGCCGAAGACCTCCTGCCACATCGGCGCGGCGCCGGGTTTCGGCGACGGCGTCTGGCCGGTCTGGACGTCGTACGGCCCGAGGCCGTGGAATTTCTCCGGATGCTTGAGCGCGGCCTCGTAGCCGCGGCCTTTCTGCGTGAGGATGTGGATGACCACCGGCTCGTTGCAGGTCTTGGCGAACTCGAGCGTGCTGACGAGCAACGGCAGGTCATGGCCGTCGATCGGGCCGAGATAGCGCAGGCCGAACTCTTCGAACAGCAGCGCCGACCCATGTCCGCCCTTGCCGTCCGAATCCAGCTGCGACGGCGTGTGCTCGAGCCCGACCGAGCTGGCGATGCCCTTGATCGCCTCCTCGGTCTTCTGGCCGACCATCGAGACCAGCTGGCCCTTGGGGAGCTTGCGCAGCCAGGTGCCGAAATCCTTGGTCAGCTTGTTGTAGTGGGGATTGGTCGTCAGCTTGCCGAGATAGGTCGCGATGGCGCCGACGTTCTTGGCGATCGACCACTCGTTGTCGTTGAGGATGCCGATGAACTTCTTGGTGGTGCCCGAGATGTTGTTCAACGCCTCGAACGAGACGCCGTTGGTCAGGGCCGCGTCGCCGAAGATGCAGACGACGTTCTCGTCGGTCCCCTTCTGGTCGCGTGCGGCGCACATGCCCAGCGCGGCGGAGAGCGCCGTCCCGGCGTGGCCCGCGCCGTAGCAGTCGTGCTCGCTCTCGGTCCTCAGCGCGAACCCGTTCAGGCCGTCGGTCGTGCGGATGGTGTGGAAGCGGTCCTTGCGGCCGGTGAGCAGCTTGTGGACGTAGACCTGGTGGCTCACGTCCCAGACGAACTTGTCGTGGGGCGTGGTGAACACCCGGTGCAGCGCGATGGTGAGCTCGACGACGCCGAGGTTCGGCCCGAGGTGGCCGCCGTTCTTGGCCAGCTTGGTGATGAGTTCGTGGCGGATGTCCTGCGCCAGTTCGGAAAGCTGTTCCGGCGTGAGTTTCTTCACGTGCGACGGATGATCCACCATATCAAGAAATCGGCTCATAGATGACTGCGGGACGTGTCTCAGGCCGCGACCGCGGCGGGGTCCCCCGACGCGGCGGACCGGAGGCCGGGTTCGCCGGCGAGGTCTTGCTCCAGTTTCTGGACCTTGACCTCCGCCTCGGCGAGCCGCGACTGGCAGACCTGCACCAACCGGGTGCCCTCCTCGAACTTGGCGAGGAGCTGCTCCAAGGGAAGCTCGTCGGACTCCATCGTTTCCACGACGGATTCCAGCTTCTTCAGCGCCTCTTCGAACGGGATCCCGTCCGCGGAGGCTTTTACGACTTTCGACACGCGGCGGGAAACTAGGGGCAAGGAACGGGCGTTGCCTAGCGGGAACTGCCCGGGCGACGGAGCAACCGCGGGGCCGTCCGGCCGATGCCCGGGCAGGTCGGACACCGCGTCCGTCGCCGGCCGGTCACTGGAACGAAGCCGGCAGATACTTCGGGTAATCGCGCCAAGTGTAGCCGCGCATCATGAACTTGAAGTCGCGGTCCTTCAGGGCGCTTCCCCCGGCCGGGGTCCAACCGAACGGATCGACGCCCTGCTGCACCGCCTTCTTGAAGGCGTCGAGCGAGGTCTTCTCCAGCCACTTGTGCATCTCCGAATGGCCGTCCGCGAACGAGAAGCTGCTCGCGTTGTTGTGGTAGATGGCCATCGGATCGATCCAGCCCGGAGAACTGACGGAGAGCACCCAGGTGCCCCAGTTGTGGCCCCGGGGGTCCGCTTCTTCGAGGAAGGTGTACATCTGGCTGGGCAGCTGGATCGCGCTGAGCTTGGCCACCGGCGGGGCGGCCGCCTCCCAATCTTGGATGCCGTTCATCCCGTTCGCCCGGCTGTAGCTGTCGAAGGCCCAGCCCTTCTGCCCGATCTTCCGGCGGATCCGGGGATCGCCCGGACAATGGTGCATCTGGACGGAACTCGCGTACGGGAAGATCGGCCCCTTGCGGATCCCGGCCTGGACATTGGTCAGGTTGGCGGACTTGCCCGAACCCAGGACGCCCGGCCAGAACCCGCCGCCGTCCAGGTCGACCGCCGGGCCGTTGTCCACCTTGAAGGTGTAGCCGGGCATCGTGTCGAAGTTGTCGCCGGCATAGAGGTTCCACGCGAGCTGGAGCTGGCGCTGGTTCGACAAGCACGCCGCCCCGGTCGCGGTCTCCTTCGATTTCGACAACGCCGGCAGCAACATGCCCGCGAGGATGGCGATGATGGCGATCACGACCAGGAGCTCGATGAGGGTGAACCCGGCCCGTGAAGCGGCCCGGGAAGAGGTCCATGGGGAACCGATGCGATGGTGGCTCATAGCGATTGGCGGGAGGATGATTCTTTCGGACGATAGGTCCGGGGCATCGGCTCTGACTAGCGACATTTTCGGCGCCCTCCCTCGCGCCCGCGGCACACGGTCAAGACGCCACGATGCGGTGGATGACCTCGCCGCGGACGTCCGTGAGCCGCATGTCCCGTCCGCTGAAGCGGTAGGTCAGCTTCTCGTGGTCCATGCCGAGCAGGTGGAGGATCGTCGCATGGAGATCGTGAATCTCCACCTTGTCGACCGCGGCCTTGTAGCCCCACTCGTCGGTCTCGCCGTAGGTCATGCCGCCGCGGACGCCGCCGCCGGCCATCCAGACGCTGAAGCCGAACTCGTTGTGATCGCGTCCGTCGCTGCCCTGCGCGAAGGGCGTGCGACCGAACTCGCCGGCCCAGACCACGAGCGTCTCGTCGAGCAGGCCCCGTTGGCGGAGGTCCATGAGCAGTCCCGCGATCGGCTGGTCCACGGCGCGGGCGTTGTCGCCGTGGTTCTTCACCAGGCCACCGTGCGCGTCCCAGCGCGAATATCCGTCGACCATCGGGATGGTCAGCTCGACGAAGCGCACGCCGCGCTCGACCAACCGCCGCGCCAGCAGGCATTCGCGTCCGTAGGTGCGCGTGTGCTCGTAGGCCGCGTCCATGCCGTACAACCGCTTGGTCGCCTCGCTCTCGCCGGCAAGGTCCATGAGGTCGGGGATCGCCACCTGCATCCGCGCGGCCAGCTCGTAGTTGGCGATGGCGGAGCTGAGCGCGTCGGACCGGACGGAGTCTTCGAGGCTGTGCCGGTTCAGACGCCCGACCAGACGGAGCTTCGCTTCCTGCAGCGATGCCGAGCGCTCGCTGGGGACGACGTTGGCCAGCGGCGTGCCCCGCGCGTGCAGCAGCGAGCCTTGGAAGGTCGCCGGCAGGAAACCGCTGCCGAACGTGTCGAGGCCGCCGGACGGGATCTGCCCGCCGTTGAGCACCACGTAGCCGGGCAGGTCGTCGTTCGAGCTGCCGAGGCCGTAGGTCACCCAGGCCCCCATGCTGGGGCGCCCCTGCAGGCCGCTGCCGCTGTGGAGGAAATAGTTCGCGCTGGTGTGCTCGGGGAAGCTCGAGGTCATCGAGCGGATCACGCACAGGTCGTCCGCGCGGCTGGCGACATGGGGGAACAACTCGCTGACCCAGAGGCCGGACTGCCCGTGCTGTCGGAACTGCCACGGCGACTTCAGCACCTGCCCGACCGCTTCGAACTGCGTCTTCTCCAGCTTGCCGATGGCCTTGCGCGGGTCCTGCCCGTGGTACTTCGCGAGCATCGGCTTGTGGTCGAAGCTGTCGACCTGGGAGACCGCGCCCTCCATGAAGAGGAAGATGACGCTCTTCGCCTTCGGTTTCGTGTGCGGCGACCTCGGGGCCATCGGCCGGCGAGGACCAGGCTCCGGCGCCGCGAGGAGATCGGACGGTCTGGCCAACAATGCGGACAAGGCGAGGGCCCCGAAGCCGTTCGAGGCGCGGCGGAGCATCTCGCGCCGGTCGATGCGCGGGTCGAGGAAGAACGGGTTCTGCCGGGGATCGCCCATGTCACTTCACGTAGATGAAATCGTTGGCATTCAGCAGCGCGTGGCAGAGCTCAGCCCAGGCCTCGCCGGCCGGATCCGCCGTGTCCCGGTGCAACTCGCGCAGCTCGCCGAGCGCGGCGACGCAATCGGCGGTCTCGGCCGACGACGGCTCGCGCGAGTAGGCGGAGGCGAAC
>CANGMH010000303.1 GCA_947454005.1 Verrucomicrobiota bacterium | reverse complement strand
GGTGAATCGAGCCAACGCAACGCCTCGCGCACACCGCCCGAGGTGTAGCTGATCTGGCCCATCACTCCGTAGACCTGGTTCATCAGCGGCAGGACGCGGATCAGCACCACTCCGACCACCATCAGTTGGTCGCCGGAAAGCAGGTCGTGCTGGATGAGCGCGACGTAGGCCCAACCGATCAACGCCATCGCACCGGCCATCGCCAGGATCTCGGTCGACGGCCCGATGATGCCCCCGAGCACCGAGCCCTGCCGCTCCACGTCCGCCATCCGGTGGTTCAGGCGCCTGAACTCCGCCTCGGCCATGCCCTGGGCGTTGGTCGCCCTCACGACGCGGACGCCGCTGAAGATCCCCGCCAGGTAGCCGAAGAGCTCCTGTTGCGCGACGGATTTCTCGTCGCCGCGCCGTTTGAGACCCGCCTGCAACAAGACGCTCAATCCGCCCACGACCACCGCCAGGACCGCGAGACCAACCGACAGCCGCCACGAAAGATAGACGATGAACCCCAGATAGCAGAGCCCCAACAGGCATCGCTGGACCAGAAGCACGACGTACTCGACCGCGTTCTGGGTCCGGATGGTCTCGAACGAGAAAAGGTTCCCCACCTCGCCCGATTTCCGCTCCTCGAAGATGTGGATCGAGGCGTGCTGCATCCGGTGGAAGATCGCTTCTCGCAGGTTCGCGGCGATGCGCCGGCTGAACTTCGACGTCAGCAAAAGGCTGATCGTCTGGACCACGTTCTTGGCGAAGATCGAAAGCAGCACCAAACCGCAGAAGACGGCGACATAGAACCCGGCCGAACGGTGCGGGAGCAGCTTGGGGAGCCAATGGAGGTACCGGCCGTTCTCGAGGAACGTGAGGAGCTCCGCGGGCTGCTTCCTCAGCAGGGCGACCAGCGGGACCAACAGGCCGATGCCGACACCTTCGAACAACGCGGCCAACATCGAGGTCGCGATGACCGAAGCCACCAGCCATCGGTTGGGCCGCATGTGCGGACGCAGACGGTTCAGATCGACCGCGAGATCGATCAGGAGTCGGTTCCAAGATTTCATTCGTAAAGGATAACGGCCAGGACCGCGCCTGCAGCGCCTTTCATCGGTTCAACCGCCGTTCACCAACCACCAACCGCCCACGCCGAACGCAGCGACCGAGCAGGCCCCCATCAGCCCCCGGTACACGCGGGCCCGGTCCGCGCCGGATGCCGATGCCAAGAGCCCCAGGGCCGAGGAGAAGCAGGCCATCGCCGCCACCGTCCCCGCCGCGAACGCCGCGAGATACAGAACCGAACCGAGCCGCGTCGGGAACGCCAGCGAAGGAAGCACGCCGATCAGATGCGAGCTGCCCGCGAACCCGTGCAACGTGCCGATCCCGAAGGCGGCGTGCGGATGCGCGTGCGGCACCGCGGCCTCCGCGTGGACGTGGTCCGGGGCATGCACGTGGAGGTGCTCGTGCCGCGAGCCGTCATGCTCGTGCGCGTGGACATGCACCTGGATCCGCAGCGCCTGCCGCAGGCTCCAGATGCCCACGCCGATCAACACGGCGCCCACCAACCGCTCACCGACCGAGGCGATCAGGTCGAGCGGGAGCGCCTCGCGCAGGGCCAACGCCAGCAATCCGACCGACGCCACGCCGGCCGAATGGCCGAGTCCCCAGCGCAGTCCGGCCGCCCACGCGCGCCGGTGGCCGCCGACCGCCAGCGGCGCCACGGCCACCAGATGGTCCGGACCGGACAGCACATGCAGGAACCCAGCGAACAACCCTGTGAGGACGGCGAACATCGATCGGTCCGGAGGGTGCGGGGAACCTCGCCGCCGGAGCAAGCGCTCACCCTCGCGACGCCACCACATGACGGCGGCGCAGGCTTGCCTTGGCACGGACGGAGGCCACCTTGGGCCCGATGCAATTGTCGCCGCGCGACCTCGCCCGCCATATCGACCACACGCTCCTCAAGGCCGACGCCTCCGCCACCGACATCCGGAGGCTCTGCGAGGAGGCCCGCGGGCACCACTTCTGGTCCGTCTGCGTGAACGGATCCCGGGTCGCGCTCGCCGCGAGCCTGCTCGAAGATTCCGACGTCAAGGTCGCCGCCGTGGTCGGGTTCCCGCTCGGGGCGACGGACAGCGACGCCAAGCGCTTCGAGACCGAGACCCTGATCGACCTCGGCGCGCAGGAGATCGACCTCGTGCTGCCCGTCGGCCTGCTCAAGGACGGCGACGACAAGCGGGTCCTCCGCGAGCTGCGCGATGTCGTCGAGGCCGCCGACGGCGCGCCGGTGAAGGTCATCCTCGAGACCTGCCTGCTCACCCGCGACGAGAAGATCCGCGCCTGCGGACTGGCCGTCGAGGCCGGCGCGAAGTTCGTCAAGACCTCGACCGGTTTCAGCACCGGTGGGGCCACGTTGGACGATGTCCGGCTGATGCGCGAACACGTCGGGCCGAAGTTCGGGGTGAAGGCCAGCGGCGGCATCCGCGACACCGCGACCGCGCTCGCGATGATCGAGGCCGGCGCGACCCGCCTCGGCACCAGCGCCGGCGTCGCCATCGTCCTGGGTCACGAGACCAGCAACGGCGCCTATTGATCGCCGCAACGGACAAGGCAGCGCCCGCGGGCCCCTTGTCCGATATGGCACGCCGCTCGCGACGCGGTCCTTCCCCACGCCGCTCGCTCAGCGCCGCTCGTTATGGGCGGCCCGCGAATACTTCTCCGCTTCCAAGACCTTCGCCCGGGCCAGGAGCGCCTCGCCGGGGACCAGGTCGGTCCAGACGACCGCGTCCTGGCATCGGGCGACGCGGAGCATCTCCTCCTGCCACCCGGCACGCACGATCCCGGGAGGAGGAGGCTGGACCGAACCCTGGATGAGCAGGCCCATCTGGTTCCGGCGCTGCGCGGCCCCGGCCAGCTTCCGACCGTCGAGCAGGACGTCGGAGCATTCCCATCCACCGCCGAAACACCGGCCCGGGCCGCGTCCGTCGCAACCCGGGGCCAAGGTCGCGCGCACACCGAGCCCGAGGAAGCCATCGCGGAGCCACGCGTGCATCCGCCGATAGCTCTCGGCCGCCCGCAGCAGGTACCAGGCATGCCCGGGCGGCACCACGACGCTATAGGTCCAATCATCCGCGTGCGGCACCACGCCGCCGCCGGTCGGACGGCGGAGCAACGGCCGCGATGGCGTGACCGCGGCGACATCGGCAAATCGCTGCGATTGGCCGAACGTCGCCGCCGGGAGCGTCCACGCGTAGAACCGCAGCACCGGACGCCCGAGTTCGGCGATGCCTTCCAGCAACGCCTCGTCGAGCGCCATGTTCATCGCAGGGGCGGTCGGGCCGGAATCGAGCAGGAACCACGGGTCGGACACGGTCGGAGGCTCGACCGGAACCGGGCTCCGCGCCAACCGGATTCCGCGGCCGCGTGGGCGCGCGCGGACGCCTCCGGGCACCTGAGGCCGCTTCATCCGGACCCGGCCGGGAGAGCGCCGGGATTGCAACCGCGGCGATGCCGTGGCAACCAATCGCCGTCCTATGCGAATCCATCGCCTCCTCGGCCTGCTCCTGCCGCTCGTCGCCCTGACCTGGGCCGGCTGCGACTCTTCTGTCCCCCCGGTCGAGAGCCGGTGGCGTTTCGTCGGCGGAACCACGCTCTCGTTGCAGACCAACGCGCCGACGGTCCGCGACGTGATGGCGCTGCCCGAATCGGCGGCGCTGCGCGGGCCGTTGCTCACCAACTTCTCCCGCGTCCTCTGGAAGCTCGCTTCCGGCGACCGTCCGATGCCGCCGGCCGCGCTCGCCGACGGGCTCGTCCTGGTCTCGGACCTCGCCGACCGCCTGAGCATCGGCGAGACGCTGACCCCGTCCTCGTCCCGGCGCGAGTTCGCCATCGCCGTCCAAGCCGATGCGGCGCGCGCCCAGGCCTGGGGAAAGTCCTGGCCGAAGTTCATCTCGGCGGCTCACGCGGCCCGTGGCGAAAAGGCCGGCGAACCCAAGGTGCTCGTCCGGTCCGGCTGGGTCGTCGCGGTGTCGGATTCCGCGCTCCTAAGCCCCGAGGACGCGTTCAAGGCGCTGTCGCTCGTGCCGGCCGAACCCAAGGCCGTGCTGCACGCCGAGCTCAACCTCCCGGACCGGCCCGCGGCGGTGCTCGACGCCTCGGTGCGCGACGGCGCGGTGCGGACCGAGCTGAAGCTGGCCTTCGCCGGAGCGCTGCCGTCGAAGCTGCCCGCCTGGGAACGACCTTCGGTCATCCGTGATCCGTTGGCGAAGTTCACGGCGATCCGCGGGGTCCCGTCGTGGTTCGGCGAGATCCCGTGGCTCAAGCAGGTGGCCGGGAACGACCTGCCGAAGCAGCTCTTCATCTGGTCCGGCGCCGGCACCAACTCGTTCGACAAGATGCAGACCTACGTCGCCGCGCGGGTCGAGGCCCCGGAATCCTGGGTGGAGCACGCCGTGGCGGCGCTCAAGCCAAGCTACCCGGACGACCCGAAGGCGGCCAAGCTGTCGGGAGAACTGGCGTACGACTCGGAGCGCCACGCCGCCGCGATCAACCATATCTTCATGCCGCCGCGGCTGGCGCCGTTCCGCGACCAGGACCGGCCCTACCTCCTGCTCGGCGCGATCCCGCCGACGCGCTCGCGCCAGACCTTCCCCGCCGGGCTCGCCGCGCAGCTCGAGCGCCCCGCGTTGCTCGGATACGACTGGGAGATCACCGCCGAGAACATGGCCCACTGGAACCTGGTCGGGCAGGTCGCGGACCGGCTGCGTTTCCGGACCTTGGTCAACGACCGTCCGGGCGTCCGCTGGCTCTACGAGGCGACGACGCTGATGGGGGAATCGGTCACCGAGGCGATGGTCACTGGACCGAAAGAGCTGACCGTGAAGCGCAAATCGGCCGCGGGCTTCACCGCGATGGAGCTGACCTGGCTCACCCGTTGGATCGACGGCGACGCGCCTCTCCGCGGTCAATCCACGAAGGCCGCCCGATGAACGCGCCGGTCCTCGAGCTCGGCGTCAACATCGACCACGTCGCCACCCTGCGGCAGGCCCGTTATCGGGACCAGCCGACCGAAGGCCCGCGCCGCGTCGAGCCCGATCCGGTGGCGGCGGCGCTGGCGTGCGAAGCGGCAGGATGCCACGGCATCACCGCCCACCTCCGCGAGGACCGCCGGCACATCATCGATCGCGACGTCCGCCGGCTCCGCGAGGCCATCCGCACGCGGCTCAACTTCGAGATGGCGATCACGCCGGAGATCGTGGCCTTCGCGCTCGACGTGAAACCGGACATCGTCTGCATCGTGCCCGAGCGCCGCGAAGAGGTCACCACCGAGGGCGGCCTCGACGTCGTCGGCCACGAAGCGGCCGTCTCGGCGACCTGCTCACGCATGCGCGACGCCGGCATCGCGACCAGCCTGTTCATCGCGCCGGATCCCGCGCAGATCTCGGCCGCGGCCCGCGCCGGCGCGGACGCCGTCGAGCTCCACACCGGACGCTACGGGGACCATTGGCATCTCAAACGCG
>CANGMH010000302.1 GCA_947454005.1 Verrucomicrobiota bacterium | reverse complement strand
GTTGCCGCCCTCGGGCCAATAGGGCAGGCCGGTCTGGGTCTTGACCTTGGACATCTTGCATCCCGTGCCGAGCAGCACGGAGGCGACGAGAACGGTACCTAGCAGCGGTTTCTTCATGGACGACGGGACGGGACGGAGCATGGAACGGAACGTCATTGCGGGCGATATTGGGCCTGGGCCTTCGGCAGGAGCGCCTTGAGGTTCGCCACACGCTGGTCATCGGTCGGATGCGTGCGGAGGAACCATGGGGTCGTCCCGCCTTTCTGGCGGTTGTAGTCGCCGAAACGCTGCCAGAACGCGACCGATGCGGCGGGATCGTACCCGGCGCGGGCCATGTAGAGCAGGCCGATCTCGTCGGCCTCGGATTCCTGTCCCCGGCTGTGGGGCAGGGCGACGCCGAGCTGTGAACCGACGCCATAGACCTGGGTGAAGACCGGCCCGTAGGCCGCGTACTTCGAGTTGCCCAGCAGCGAGCCCGCGATCTGACCGCCCATCTGGAGGCCGGCGGCCTCGGTCATGCGTTCGCCGCCGTGGCGGGCGACCGCGTGGGCCACCTCATGGCCGATGACCGTGGCCAGACCGGCGTCATCCTTGCAGATCGGCAGGATCCCGGTGTAGATGCCGACCTTGCCGCCGGGCAGGCAGAAGGCGTTGGCCTCCTTGCTGTCGAAAACGACGAACTCCCACTGGGCACCGGGCAGCGATGCGACGGCGGCGATGCGCTTGCCGACGCGCTGCACCTGTTCGTTCAGCTTCGGGTCGCGGCTGATCGGCACCTCCTTCTTCATCTTGTCGAACTCGGAGAAGCCGAGCTGCATCTCCTCGCCCTGGGAGAAGATGTTGACCTGGCGGCGTCCGGTCTCGCTGACGCTCGTGCAACCGACGAGCAGCACCAGCGCCGCGACCGGTGCCAAGCAGGAAGAGATCTTGTTCGCGAGGATGTGGCTCACGCACCTACATGAGCACGATCCGCCCCACGGGACAAGCCGCGGGACATGCGGCCGGTGTGATCGGAAGTGGCGGACAGTCGATGTGGTGTGAGCGAAGATTCCAGTAGGCGTGCCCGAGGAGGTCGGCGGCTACTTACGCGCCGTGGAGGTCCGGTGTCGGGAGACGCAGGATAGATGGGGCCGCGCGGCAGCGCGGCCCCTACCCAAGAAGGTTGGGACGGGCTGCCGCCCGTCCGTGGCTCCTCCTCGCACGCTGAGGGCGACCCGCCGGACGGGCAACCAAGGCAGCGACGACACCTTGAGCTTTCCCCGCTCCCGCCAGAGAGAAGGAGCGGAGCAGGGTGAAGGCGGAGACCAACCTGGCCGGTGCAGGAAAGGACGCCCGCCACCTGCTTTGCAAAGCATCCCGCATCCTCGCGCCGGCCCGCCGGTCACTCTTCGGCGGTGGTCAGCTTGGCGAGCACGCTGAGATCCTCCAGCGTGGTGGTGTCGCCCTTGATCTCGAGGCCGCTGGCGACCTGTTTGAGCAGGCGCCGCATGATCTTCCCCGAGCGGGTCTTCGGCAACGCCTCGGCGAAGCGGACCTCGTCCGGCTTGGCGACCGGACCGATCTCCTTGCCGATGTGGTTGCGCAGCTCGTTCTTCAGCTCCGGCGTCGCCTTCTGTCCGGTCTTGAGGGTGACGAAACAGACCAAGGCCTGTCCCTTGAGCTCGTCCGGACGGCCCACGACGGCGGCTTCGGCCACGCTCGGATGGCTCACCAGCGCGCTCTCGACCTCGGCGGTGCCGATGCGGTGGCCGGCGACGTTGAGCACGTCGTCGATGCGGCCGACGATCCAGAAATAGCCGTCCTTGTCCTGCCGGCATCCGTCGCCGGTGAAGTACGCGTGCTTCACCTCCGACCAGTAGGTCTCGACGAAACGCTTCGGATCGCCCCACAGGCCGCGGAGCATGGACGGCCAAGGCTTGCGGATGACCAGCTTGCCGCCGGTGCCCTTGGGCACGGCCTTGCCGTGGTCGTCCACCACCTCGGGCAGGATGCCGAAGAAAGGCAACGTCGCGGTGCCCGGCTTGGTCGGCGTGGCGCCGGGGAGCGGGGAGATCATGATGCTGCCGGTCTCCGTCTGCCACCAGGTGTCCACGATGGGGCAACGGCCGCCGCCGATGACCTTGTGGTACCACATCCACGCCTCGGGATTGATCGGCTCGCCGACGCTGCCGAGCAGCCGCAACGAGGAGAGGTCGTGCTTCTTCGGCCATTCGTCGCCCCACTTCATGAAGGCGCGGATCGCGGTCGGCGCCGTGTAGAGGATGCTGACGCGGTACTTCTCGATGATGCGCCAGAAACGGTCGGGCTCGGGCCAGTTCGGCGCGCCCTCGTACATCAGCGCCGTGGCGCCGTTGGCGAGCGGGCCGTAGACGATGTAGCTGTGACCGGTGACCCAGCCGACGTCGGCCGTGCACCAGTAGACGTCCTCCGGCTTGAGGTCGAAGACGTATTTGGACGTGAGCTTGGCGCCGAGCAGATAGCCGGCGGTCGTGTGCAGGATGCCCTTCGGCTTCCCGGTGGAACCGCTGGTGTAGAGGATGAACAGCGGGGTCTCCGATCCGAGCTTCGCTGCCGGGCACTTGGCGTCGACGTACTCCAGCTCGCGATGCCACCAGAGGTCGCGGCCTTCGGTCATGTGCACCTCGTTGCCGCAGCGCCGGACCACGACGACCTTCTCCACGCTCTTGGCGAGCAGCGAACCGTCGGCGGCCCTCAGCAACAGCGCGTCGTCGACGTTCTTCTTCAGCGGGACGACGGCACCGCGACGGTATCCGCCGTCGGCGGTGACGATGAGTTTCGCTCCGCAATCCGCGACGCGGTCGGCGACGGATTGGGCGCTGAAGCCGCCGAAGATCACGCTATGGATCGCGCCGATGCGGGTGCAGGCCAGCATCGCGATGGCCGCCTCGGGGACCATCGGCAGGTAGAGGATGACGCGGTCGCCTTTGCCGACGCCGTTCCGTTTGAGGACGTTGGCGAAGCGGCAGACCTCGCGATGGAGCTGCGCGTAGGTCAGGACGCGTTCTTCGCCGGGCTTGCCGTCGGTGGCGGGCTCGCCTTCCCAGATGATGGCGGCCCGGTTCGCGGTCGGCGTGCCGAGCCAGCGGTCGAGGCAGTTGGCGCTGACGTTGAGCTGCCCGCCGACGAACCAGTTGGCGTAGGGCTCCTTCCACTGGAGCACCTTGGTGAAGGGTTTCTGCCAGACGAGCTCGGCCTTCGCGTGCTTGCTCCAGAAACGGTCCGGCGACTTCACCGATTCGGTCCACAGCTTCTTGTAGGCGGCGAGATTCTTGACGTGCGCCTGGGCGGCGAACTCTTTGGCGGGCTTGAAGACGCGGTTTTCCGTGGAGAAGGACGTGATGTTCTGGCTCATGGCACTTGGTGAAAGACGGGCGGAGCTTGGGAAAGGACCCGGGGCGAGTCAATGAAAGTGCCCTCGGACGGCCGGAACTCTGCGCGTCGGGGTCCGTCCAGCCGGGCGTCGTCGCGGTCCGCGCCCAGGTCGCGGGCCGATCCCGGAGGTCGTGTCCCGGCCAAAGTCTTGTCGGCCCGGATGAGCGCGGGTCTGCCCGGCGCTCGTTCTTCTCCTCACGCCAGGCCGAGCGCCTTCACCACCTGGACGGTCGAATGGGCCTTGTTGAGCGTGTAGAAATGGATCCCCTGCACGCCTTCCCGGATCAGCTCCTCGCACTGCTTCGCGCAGTAGTCGATGCCGAACTGCGTCACCGCCGCATCGTCGTCGCCAAGCTCGTCGAGGCGCGCCACGAACGGCGCGGGCAGCGCGGCACCGCACAGCGCCGTGAACCTCTTTGTCTGCCCGCGCGACACCACCGGCAGCATCCCGGGGATCAACGGCACGTCCACCCCGAGCTTTTTGACCAGATGGTCCCGCATCCGGAGGAAATCGACGTTGTCGAAGAAGAGCTGGGTGACCACGAAATCGGCCCCGGCGCGGATCTTGTCGGCGAGGAATCCCCAGTCGGCCTCGCGACCACCGGTCTGGGCGATATGACCTTCAGGGAAACCGGCGGTGCCGATGTCGAAGCCGCCGATCTGCTCGAGATACGCGACGAGCTCGCGGGAGTAGCGGAACCCGCCTTCGGTAGCCGTCCACTCGCTGCTGCCCGCGGGAGGATCGCCGCGGAGGGCGAGGATGTTCTTCACGCCGCGGGACCGGGCGTCGGCGATGACCGACGCGAGCTCGGCCTGCGTGGCGTTCACGCAGGTGAGATGCATCATCGCCGTGAGGTGGAACTCCTTCTGGATCCGCTCCACGATGGTGAGCGTCTTGTCCCGGGTGCTGCCGCCGGCACCGTAAGTGACGGAGCAGTACGACGGCCGGATCGACATCAGGGCAGGGAGGGTCTTCTCGAACAGGTTCCGGTCGCCCTCATCGGTCTTCGGCGGGAAGAACTCGATGGAAACGGCGGGCTTGCCGGCGGCTTTGGCGGCCACGTGGAGGTCGTGGATGTACGAGATCACGGCCAAGATGTATGCCGCAGCCGCGGTGTCGACAAGATACAAATCAACGAATCCGAATCCGTTGATGCGTCCGATTCCGACCGATGCCCTGCGCGTGGACGACGGCCTCTCCGGTCCACCGCCGGGCGGACCGCCGACGGCATGAACGAGCCGGGCCGGATCGGCCGGGTCGCGTGCGCCCGAAGGGCAGGGGAGCCCCGTCCGCGACGGGCATGACGTCGGGCCCCGACTCGTCCGGCCTACGTCCCGGCCGATCCTGCCGATCCGCCGACAACCGCTCGCGGACACTTCATCCGGCGAGCCCGAGCAGGTAATTCAGCACCAGGTCGGGCAGGTCGAGCGAGTAGCCGCCTTCGAGGATGCTGAAGGCCGGCACCCCGAGCGCCCGGATCTGTTGACCGAGCCACAAGAAATCCTCGCGCTCCAGCGTGCCGTTCGCCAGCGGGTCCTTCACATAGGCATCGAAACCGGCCGAGACGCCGAGCACCTGCGGACCCGTGGACGCCAAGCGTGCCAACGCGCGGCTGAAGACCTCGCGCCACGCTTCGCGCGAGGTCCCGGGCGCCACGGGGAAGTTGAAGCAGTTCGGCCCGACATCGGCCGTGCCCGTGCCGGGATAGCAGGGCGATTGGTGCACGGACGCGAAGGCCACGCCGTCCGCGCCCCGGAGGATGTCCTCGGTGCCGTTGCCGTGGTGGACGTCGAAATCGAACACGGCGACGCGCAGGCCCTGCGCCTTCGCTTCCAGCGCCGCGACCGCCATCGAGCCGAGATAGCAGAAGCCCATCGGATGCTCGCGCGTCGCGTGGTGGCCCGGCGGGCGCAGCAGGCTGAACGACGGTTCGCCGGCGCGGGCGAGCTCCAGCGCCTTCAAAGCGCCGCCGACGCCGCGCCGCGCATGCTCGCCGATGTCGGGGAAGTACGGCGTGTCCCCGTCGAAATCCTGCGGCGTCGCAAGGCGGTCGAGATGCGACCGGGAGTGGGCGCGCAACAGCTGCGCCTCCGTGACGGGCGCCGGCTCGGCCC
>CANGMH010000301.1 GCA_947454005.1 Verrucomicrobiota bacterium | reverse complement strand
GGCGGTGGCAGCGGTCGCCGTGCTGTTCTACCGGCGAAGCTGGCGCCTCGCGGTGCCGGTGGCCGTCGGGGTCGGCGTCTCCCGCATCTACAACGGTGTCCACCATCCGCTCGACGTGCTGGCCGGTTGGAGTTTCGGCGCGATGGCCGGGATCGGGGCCACCTACGGCATGGACGCGCTTTGGCGGTCGCTCGGGCGACGGATGTTCCCGCTCTGGTGGGCCCGCCTGCCGTCGCTCCGCGGCGACCCGGTGCCGGCCGGCCGGGACGATCCGGCGGACCTGGGACGCCATTGGTTCCGCGCCGGGTACCTGCTCATCGGCGCGCTGCTGGTGGTCCGGTTGCTCTATCTGCGCGCGGCCGTCATCGAGCTGAGCGAGGACGAGGCGTACCAATGGATCTGGTCGAAGCACCTCGCGTTGTCCTATTACTCGAAGCCGCCCGGCATCGCCGTCGCGCAATGGATCGGCACGTCCCTCTTCGGCGACACCGAGCTCGGGGTGCGCTTCCTATCGCCGGTCTTCGCGGCGGTGCTCGGGTTGATGCTGCTGCGCTTCGTCGCGACGCACGCCGACGCGCGGACGGCCTTCCTCTTCGTGCTCATGGTCACGGCGGCGCCGCTGCTGAGCATCGGCAGCGTGCTGATGACCATCGATCCGCTGCTCGTGCTCTTCTGGACCGCCGCGATGATGAGCGGTTGGAAGGCGATCACCGAGGATTCCACCAAGCAGTGGCTGTGGACCGGCCTGTGGTGGGGCGGCGCCTTCCTCAGCAAGTACAGCTCGCCGTTCCTCTGGGCGTCGATGGCGCTGTTCTTCGTGGTCTGGCCGCCGGCCCGGACCCGGTTGCGCCGGCCCGGACCTTGGCTGGCGCTGCTGGTGAACCTCGCCTGCACGCTGCCGGTGCTCCTGTGGAACCAGCAGCATGGATGGATCACGGTGACCCACCTCGGCGAACGCGGCGGCCTCGCCCAGGAGTGGCGCCCGACGCTGCGGTTCTTCGGCGACCTCGTCGGCGCGGTCTGGGGACTGCTCAACCCCGTGCTGGTCGTCGCCGCGGGGATCGCATGCTTCCGGTTCTGGCGGGAACCGGCGACCGGGTCCCGCGGGGCCTCGGCTTCGCGACCGATGCTGCTGCGCTATCTGTTCTGTCTCGGCGCACCGGTCTTCATCTTCTACGTCGCGCTGACCTTCCGCGCCCGGGTCCTTCCCAACTGGATCGTCCCCGGCGTGCTGCCATTGGCGCTGCTGGGCGCGTTCTATTGGCATGCACGCGCGGCGGCCGGATCCGCGGCACCGCGGAGATTCGTCACCTACGCCCTCTGCCTCGGCCTGCCGGTCGTGGTGCTGTTGCACGACACGCGGCTCATCGGGAAAGCCACGGGCTGGCAGTTGCCCCGGAAGATCGATCCGCTGAACCGCGTGCGCGGCTACCACCAGCTCGCGCCGCAGGTCGCGGCGGCCCGCGCCAAGATGGAGAAGGAGGACGGCAAGCCCGTCTACATCATCGCCGACCACTACGGCCGCGCCGGCATGCTGAGCTTCTACATCCCGGAGGCGAAACGAACGGTCGGCACGGCACGGCCGATGGTGACGGTGAAAGCGACGAAACATCCCGAGAACCAGTTCTGGTTCTGGCCGGAATACGATTACCGCGACCGGCGAGGCGAGAACGCCCTCTACGTGCTCGAGACGGACGAACACCAACCCGTCCCGCCACAGCTGGTCGCCGAGTTCGAGCAGGTCGCCGAGATCGGGACCGTTCACGACGACCCGGACCCTTCACGGGCGTGGCGCCACTTCCAGCTCTTCGCCTGCCGTGGGAAACGCTGAGACCACAGCGGTCTTCCCGCTGCGGGACCACGACATCGCGGCGACGTTGGGCAGCGGACAGGCCTTCCGTTGGAGCCAGGTCGGCGACGGCTGGGAAGGCGTGGTCGCCGGCCGATGGGTGCGCTTGACCGTCCGCGACGCGACCCTCGAAGCCCGGACCGCCCTGCCCTGCACCGAGTGGTCGTGGCTCACCGGATATCTGCGTCTCGAAGAGGATCTGTCGGCGGTGATCGCGACCTTCCCGGACGACGCTCCTATGCGCGCGGCGGTCGCGGCCTGCCCTGGATTGCGTCTGCTCCGGCAAGAACCGTGGGAATGCCTCGCCAGCTTCATCCTCAGCTCGACCAAGCAGATCGTGCAGATCCAGCAGTGCGTCGCCTTGCTGTCGCACCGGTTCGGCGATGCGGTCGCGAGCAGCGGGCCGGGAACCTGGCATGCGTTCCCCAGCTTCGCACGGCTGGCTTCCTCGACCGAATCGGAACTGCGCGCCTGCAAGCTGGGGTTCCGCGCCATGTACCTGCTCGGGACCGCGCGGATGCTCGCCGCCGGCGAGATCGACCTCGACGCGCTGCAAGCCCTTTCCACCGTCGATGCGCGCGCGGCGTTGATGCGGTTCCCGGGCGTCGGACGCAAGATCGCCGATTGCGTGCTGCTGTTCGCCTACGGACGGCAGGACGCGTTCCCCGTCGATGTCTGGGTGCTCAAGGCCCTGCGTTTCCTCTACTTCCCGAGGCGCGCGCCGAAGCCCGACCGGCTGCGGCGTTTTGCCGATTCCCACTTCGGACCGAACGCCGGCTACGCCCAGCAATACCTCTTCCACTACGTGCGCACGAAGGTCCCGGAACTGCGGTCCCGGACGAAGAAGCGGTGACTCGGGATCGATTCCGCAGCCACCGCCCGCATGTCCGTAGCCACGGAGCCGGGAAGCCGGAGACCCGGCTCACTTCAACCGGGCCGCGAGTTCCTCGCCGAGCTTCGCCGCTTCGCGGACGGGACGCTTCCCCTCGGCGTGCTTTCCCACGCCGTCCCGATAGCTGGACGCGCGAAGGTGCACCTGATGACCGACGATCCGCGCGTAGGCGGCGACCGGGCTCTGACAACCGCCGCCCATCGCCCGGAGGAAAGCCCGTTCCGCCGTGACGCAACGGAGCGTGTTCACGTGGTTGAGCCCGGCGCAGATCTGGGCGACCTCGGGATCGTCGGAACGGATCTCGAGAGCCACGGCCCCCTGCCCCACCGCCGGAAGCATCTCCTCCGGCTCTAGGATGGTGGCGAGCAGACCGGCCGGCGGCGCGGCGACGAGCGCCCGCTCGCGAGGCGTCAGACGCGGATCGACCCGGAGTTCGCCGCGCGGACCGACGTCGAGGCCGAGGCGCGAAAGCCCGGCGGCAGCGAGCAGGGTCGCGTCGAAGCCGCGCGGGTCGGCGGCCTTCTGCAAACGGGTGCCCACGTTTCCGCGGATCGGCACGATCTCCAGGTCCGGACGCCCCGTCAGCACCTGGGCCGCGCGCCGGGTGCTGCTGGTGGCCACGACAGCGCCGGGCGGCAGGTCGTCCAAGGTGGCGAACGGCGGGCCCGCGAACGGCTCCCTCGCGCCGGGGACCCAGTCCGCGGGCGCGGCGTCGGCAGAGCGGTCCCGCGGATGCGCCGCATCCCGGAAGACCAAGACTTCCCGCACGTCGGCACGAGGGCCCACCGCGGCAAGCACCAGACCGTCGGGCAGCTCGGTCGGAAGGTCCTTCAGGCTGTGGACGGCGATGTCGGCTTCGTGCCCGAGCAGCGCGACCTCGAGTTCCTTGGTGAAGAGCCCTTTGGGCAAGGGTCCGTCGGCGTCGGCCAGGGACGCGGTCTGGAGCTTGTCGCCGGTGGTCTTGATGACCTTCAGCTCGAAATCCAGGTCCGGGAACAACGCCTCGCAATCGGCGAGGATCTGCTCGGATTGGGCCAAGGCGAGCGCGGATCCGCGCGTGCAGATCGTGAAGGACGTGCGCGGGACGGGAGACGTGGCGGGACCGTTCATTCGGGATCGGAGGATTTCGTGGAGCCGTGGAAAAGTGACCGATAGATCATCGTGGATGGCGTCCGGTCACGCGCTGCGCGGACGGTCGAGCAGGATGGCGCGCACGCCGTCGACCGGGATGCCGAGGCCGGCCACGAGTCCGCGCGCCTTCTCCCGGATGATGGCCTCGCAGCGGACGACCTCCTCGCGGCGGTTCCGGAGGTGCTCGTCGGCGATGCCCTGCAGGTCGTCGACGTTGGCGAGATAGACGCCGTCGAGGAACCGCACCTCGGGGTCGATGTCCCGCGGCACGGCGATATCGATGAGCAGCAGCGGACGGGGAGCCCGGAGCTTCAGCAACCGCTCCAGCTTCGGCCGGTCGAGGACGTGGTGCGGCGCGCTGGTGCTGCTCACGACGATGTCGATGCGCGCGAACTCGTTCTCCCATCCGTCGAAATGGACCGCCTGGCCACCGAGCTCGGCGGCCAGCGCCGCGGCCCGGTCGAACGAGCGGTTGCTCACGAACAGGCTCCTCGCACCGCGGCCCAGCAGAGCCCGGGCCGTCTTCTCGCTGGTGTCGCCGGCGCCGATGACCATCACGTCGCGCCCGCTGAGGCCGTCGAAGATCTTGTCCGCGAGGTCCACCGCGACCGAGGCGACGCTGGTGTTGCCGCGCTGGATCTGCGTCTCGCTGCGGATCTTCTTGGCGACGTTGAAGGCCCCTTGGAAGGCCTTGTTCAGGACGCGACCGGTGTGGCCGGCTGCCAGGGCGAGGTCGTAGGCCTGCTTGAGCTGGCCGAGGATCTCGGTCTCGCCGAGCACCAGCGAATCCAATCCGCAGGCGACCTTGAACAGGTGCTCGACCCCGTTCTGGTCGGTGTGCGCGTAGAGCTCGCCGCCCAGCGGGCCGGAGACCGCGCGGTCGGCGACGAGGAACCCGCGGAGCTCCGCCGCGGCCTCGCGCGCCGGCCGGACCGGCGCCACGTAGAGTTCGACGCGGTTGCAGGTGGAGAGGAGCACCGCCTCGCGGGCGAGACCAGAGTCCCGCAGCTTCGCCAACGTGGGTGCGACCTGCGCCTCCGCGTAGGCGAAGCGTTCGCGCACATCGACGGCGGCGGACCGGTGGCTGAGACCGAGGACGACGAGGCTCATCGCACGTTCACGGATGGTGGATGGGCGACGGGAGGTTGGTGCCCCAGAAGGTCAGGAGCACGAAGACGAACGTCCCGACGACGCCCCAGGCGAACCGCCGCCCGCCGGCGCCGAGCTTGCCACGCAGCGCCAGCAGGACGCCGTACGCGACCCAGACGAGGCCGCTCCAGACGATCTTCGGGTCGTCGCTGATGAAGTATCCCTTCGCTTGCTTGAGCCACCAGGCACCGATCAACAAGCCCGCGGTGAGAAGCACGAACCCCGCCGCCAGGAGACCCGAGATGACCTTCTCCAGGCGCTGGATGGGAGGCATCAGCGCGAGCACGGCGCGGGCCCGGTGGAACTTCAGGTCGTGCTCCTGCGTGAGATACATGAGCGCCGCGACCGCGCTGAGGCCGAACGCGCCGTAGGACAGCAGCACCGACGCGGCGTGCAGGCTTTCCCACGCGTGGGAGAACTCGGGCTTCGGACCGCGATGGTCGAGCATGGGGAACAGCGCGAACACACCGATCGCCGCCAGCAACGGC
>CANGMH010000300.1 GCA_947454005.1 Verrucomicrobiota bacterium | reverse complement strand
GTGATCTTCGCGGCGAACGGCGAACGCGTGGAGCTCACCCACAAGGCCAGCAGCCGCGACACCTTCGCCAACGGCGCGATCCGCGCCGCCGGCTGGCTCGTCGGCAAGGAGCCGGGGATCTACGACATGCAGGACGTCCTCGGCCTCAAGTGACCGGGGCCACGGCCAGCAAACGGCCCGAGGTCGTCATCGCGCTCGGGTCCAACCTCGGCGATCCCACAGCCACGATCCGCGCCGCGATGGACCGGCTGGCGGAATTCGCCGACGGCCAGGTCCGGCGCTCGTCGCTGTGGAGGAGCACCCCGGTGGATTGCCCGCCGGGATCGCCGCCGTTCATCAACGCGGTCGTCGCCTTCTTCCCGGCCCCTGGCCTCACTCCCGAAGGGCTCCTCGCCTCCACGCAGGCAATCGAGAAGGAGGCCGGCCGCGTGCCCAAACGGGTCCTGAACGAGGCGCGTCCGCTCGACCTCGACCTGATCGCTTGGGGCGACGAGCGCCGCGACACCGCCATGCTCGTGCTGCCGCATCCGCGCGCGCATCTGAGGCGCTTCGTCCTGGCGCCGTTGGCCGAGTTGGCGCCCGACCGGGTGCTGCCCGGATGGACGGCCGCGGTCGCGGAGCTGCTGGCCGGACTTCCCCCGGATCGAGGGCTCGGCCGTCTCGATGGCGACCGGGAAAAACCTTGGAAACCGGGCCTCCGTCCCTAGGATCGGCAACGTAGCGACATGAAGAAATCCTCGTCCCTCGCCCTGCTCGCGGGCTGCCAGATCCTGGCCGCCGTGGCGTTGGCCGGTCTGTCCGCTTGGAACGTCAAGCTGACCCGCGACCTCGGCCGCCAAGCCGGCGCCTTCAACACCTTCCAGAGCAACCGCGCCGCGTTGGACCTCCTCGTGGGGACGAGCATGGAGTACGCGCAGAAGAACCCGGCGATCGACACGGTCCTCGCCAAGATCGGAGTCAAGAAGACGACCGTCCCGGTCAACAAACCCGCTCGCTGAGACCATGGACGACGCACCTTTCACCGGTCCCCCTTCCCCTTCGGCCGAGGAGTTCGAGTCCTTGCGCGCGGAGGTCGGCGAGCTGACCGCCGTGCTCCGCCTCGGATTGGCCGGCCTGTTCGTCGTCACCGGGAGCCTGGGGCTCTATCTTTTCCGCCAGGACACCTTGCTCGCACGGCAGGTCGCCGCGCAGACACCGGTCCTGACGGACGCCGACCAGAAGAACCGCGGCGTGATCGCCATCGTGAACGAGTTCCAGCGCTTCGGTTGGGCGCATCCCGACTACGCCACCAACGTGCTGGCCCGCTTCAACCTGGTCCCGCTCGCCCCGAGCAACGCCCCCGCGTCGGACCCGAAGCGCTGACGGTCAATCCCTCGCGGCGAGCGGCAGGCCCTTGCCGCATTCCATGCAGAAGCGCGCCCCGGGCGGGTTCACCTTCTGGCAGATCCGGCACTCGACGTGGGCCTTCACATGCCGCCGGTGGATGACCAGGTTGCGGATGTAAGGGATCCAGTTGAACGCATTCGCGAAGATGAAGACCGAATCGCGCCGGTAGAAGACGGCGTAGCTCAACAGGAACAACGAACCCACGATGCTGAGCCACCAGAAGACCACCGGGACCACCACCTGTTTGCGGAGCTCGGTCGCCCGCCATTGGATGATGAAGCGCGTCGCGAACGCCGCGTTGGCCATCCATCCGACGATCTTCCAAGTGTTCCACTCGATGCCGAACAACCGCCCACCGGGAAAGAACATGTTCTGAAGATCATCCATGCGACCGGCGGATTCTCCACGTTCTCCCGCCCCGGTAGCAAGGTCCTACCATCGGCGAACCACTTAGGGAACAACACCCGCCCCGCGGCAGGAACGGATCACGTCACCGACCACTTGCGGGGACGCGAAACCGCTCGTGAGCCGTCCCCTCACCTTCACTTCGCCCCGCGCCACCGCGGCGATGGCGGACGGATACAGCTCGCGCTCCGCCTGCTGGATCCGCTCGTGCAACGTCTCCGACGTGTCGCCGTCCAGCACCGGCACGGCGCGCTGGCCGATGATCGCGCCGGTGTCGATGCCTTGGTCGACGTAGTGGACGGTGCAGCCGGTCACCTTGACGCCGTAGTCCAGCGACTGCTTCCACGCGGCCAGTCCCGGGAACGACGGGAGCAGCGACGGATGGATGTTCACCACGCGTCCCTCGAAGGCGCGGAGGAACTCGCCCTTCAGGATCCGCATGAACCCGGCGAGCACGACGAGGTCGACCTCCGCCTCGCGCAGCGCCGCGATGTAGGCGGCCTCGGCGACCTCGTCCAACTTCGTCCGGAACTGCCCCGGCGCCAGATACCGCCCCGGGATCCCGCGGTCCGCCGCGTGCCGCAGGATCCCCGCGTCGGCCACGTCGCTGGCGACCAGGACGACCTTCGCCGGGACCGAGCCGGCGGCGATCGCGTCGGCGATGGCGACGAAGTTCGAGCCTTTGCCGGAGCCGAGCACGCCGAGCCGGAGCGGGATGGATTGCGACATGCGCGGAGCTTGGCGCGCGGTCCTGCAAGAAGGAAGCCGAACGATGCCGGACGTTGCCGTCGCGACGAACGGGACGGGACGGAGACCCCGGAAAATTCTCCCTTCGACAGCCCGCGTCGGGTCCGCGAAAATCCCCGCGCATCCAATGAGATCCAACCCGCTCCGCACCTCGGTCATCGGCAGCTATCCCTTCCCTGGTTGGCTGGAACTCGCCTCGGCCCAGCTCGACCGGTTCGGTCCCGACGACCTCGCGGAGCTCCAAGAAGACGCCGTCACCTGCGCCCTGCACGACCAGCTCGCGGCCGGCCTGGACGTGGTGACGGACGGCGAGCAGACGCGGCTCGATTTCAACCTGTCCTTCTACGGCCACCTCGAAGGCATCGAGCTGGAATCCGCCTCGCCCCGTCGCTTCGGGCCGCCCGCCCACGACCAGCGCGGCAAGCACAAGGTGGTCGCCCCGCTGCGCGCGCCGCGCGGCCTCGGCGCCGTCGAGGAGTTCAGGCGCCTCGGACGTATCGCCGCCGCCGCGCCGCACGCGTCGCGCGCGACGCTCAAGGCCTCGGTCCCCGGACCGTACACGCTTTCCGGCCGCCTCCTGCCCGAGCCAGGGCTCGGCTACGCGGACCGCTGGGCCCTGACCGAAGCGCTGCTGCCCATCGTCCGGGCGGAGCTCGAGGCGCTCGTGGACGCCGGATGCACCGAGGTCAGCGTCGACGAGCCGAGCATGAGCTGCTACGCGCACCGCGAGGACCCGCGGCGCTTCGTCGACATCTTCAACCGCACGGTCGAGACCATCGCCGGCCGCACCCGCGTCTGCACCCACCTCTGCTTCGGCAACTACAAGGCCCGCGCCATCGGACCGCGCCGGATCGCGCCGATGTTCCCGGCGTTCCTCGATTTCAAGTGCGACGAGATGCACGTCGAGATGGCCAGCCGCGAATTCGCCGAGCTGGAGCTGGTCTCCCGGATCGCCGACCGCTGCGACGTCGCCGTCGGCATCGTGGACGTGAAGAGCTACTATGTGGAGACGCCCGACGACATCGCACGGCGCGTCCGGCACTGCCTCGGGTTCGCGCCCGCCGACCGGCTCGTCTTCGCACCCGACTGCGGTCTGAGCCAGACCGCCCGATGGGCAGCGAAACGCAAGCTCAAGGCCATGTGCGACGGCGTGGCGCAGGTGCGCAAAGAGCTCGGGATCCCGGCGGCCTGAGGTGCCTGCCGACCGGTCCGCACGGAACATCGCGATATGATCGAACCCGCGCTCACGGACGACGCCCTGCTGGCCGACATCGCCGCCGCGCGGCGCGAGCACGACCGGTTCCACCTGTGGTGGCTCGGACAAAGCGGCTTCCTCGTCCATTGGCGGGACCGCTTCGCGCTGCTCGATCCGTACCTCTCCGATTCGCTCACGCGGAAATACGCCGCGACCGACAAGCCGCACGTCCGCATGACGCGCCTCGTCATCGCGCCGGAGCGTCTGGATTTCATCGATGTCGTCACCTCGTCGCACAACCACACCGACCATCTGGACGCGGAGACGTTGAAGCCGTTGGCCGGCGCGAACGCCGGGTTGGTGATGGTGTGTCCCGAAGCGAACCGCGCAACCGTCCGCGATCGGAGCGGCCTGCCCGACGCCCGGATCCTCGGCCTCGACGCCGCAGGACCCACCGGCTCCGTGCCGAGCGCCGTGGAGGTCGGTCCGTTCCGGTTCGAGGCCGTCCCCGCCGCCCATGAGGCCCTGGACACCGACACGGCCGGACGCCACATCTACCTCGGCTTCGTCGTCCGGTTCGGACCGTGGTCCCTCTACCACTCGGGCGACACCGTGCGGTTCCCCGGGATGGCGGAAGGTCCGCGGCCGTCCGCGGTGGACGTCGCGCTTCTGCCGATCAACGGCCGCGCGCCGGAACGCCGCGTCGCCGGCAATCTCTCCGGCCCAGAGGCCGCCCGGCTCGCCCACGACATCGGCGCCGGCTGCGTGATCCCCTGCCACCACGAGATGTTCGAGTTCAACACGGCGACGCCGGATGCCTTCGAGGCCGAGTGCGTCCGTCTGGGGCAACCGTTCCGTACGTTGCGGGCGGGTGAACGTTGGACCTCTCCGACACGCTGACTTCGCTGCGGCCGTTTGCCGCCGAAGGGACGCAACTTCTGTTTGCTGTATCCGCGCCGGGCTCCCTACCTTGCGGCCATCACATGAACGTCTTCGTCACCGGCGGTGCGGGCTACATCGGATCGGTCTGCGTGGAGGAACTCTGCGATGCCGGCTACACGGTCACCGTGTTCGACAACCTGACCGAGGGCCATCGCTCGGCGGTGGATCCGCGGGCCAAGTTCGTCCAAGGCGACTTCGGCGACCGCTCGCTCATCTTCGCCGCGGTGAAAGATTCCGGCGCCCAGGCCGTGATCCACTTCGCCGCGAACGCCCTCGTCGGCGAATCGATGACCGACCCGTCGAAGTATTTCCGCAACAACGTCGCCAACGCGGTGAACCTCGCCGACGCCGCCGTGGCCGCGGGCGTCAAAAAGTTCGTGTTCAGCTCCACCTGCGCCACTTACGGCCCGCCGGACCGGGTCCCGATGGATGAATCGTTGCCGCAACGCCCGATCAATCCCTACGGCGAGTCGAAGCTGATGTTCGAGCAGGTGCTCAAGTGGTACCGGCAGATCCACGGGCTGGATTTCGTGGCCTTCCGCTATTTCAACGCCGCCGGCGCCAGCGCCCGTTTCGGCGAGCACCACCGGATCGAGACGCACCTCATCCCCAACGTCCTCTACGTCGCGCAGGGCAAGAAGCCGCATGTCGAGATGTACGGCACCGATTACCCGACGCCCGACGGCACCTGCATCCGCGACTACATCCACATCGCCGACCTCGCCCAGGCGCACATCCTCGCGCTTGCCCCGGGCAAGAGCGGGTTCTTCAACCTCGGGAACGGCGAAGGCTTCTCCGTGAAGGAGGTCATCGCCGCCTGCGAGCGGGTCACCGGCAAGAGCATC
>CANGMH010000299.1 GCA_947454005.1 Verrucomicrobiota bacterium | reverse complement strand
GCCCCGCAGCGTCGTCGTCGAACACAACGGCGACGCGGTCGCGCCGTCGGAGTTCGCCTCGCGCGACCTCGCCGCCGGCGACCGCCTGGAGATCGTCAAGATCGTCGCCGGAGGCTGACCGGATCCGGCGCGGACGGGACGCGCGGTCAGGCCGACTTCGCCGCGCGGACGAATGCCGCGAGCTTCTCGGGGTCCTTCCGGCCCGGTGCGGATTCGACGCCGCTGGAGACGTCGACCCCGTAGGGGCGGGCGGTCCGCACCGCCTCGGCGACGTTCGTCGGCGTCAGCCCGCCGGCGAGGACGAGCGGCCTTCCCATGTCGCGGGCCCGGACCGCCAGGTTCCAGTCGAACTGCGCGCCGGTCCCGCCGAGGGCTCCGGCCACGTAGGCATCGAGCAGGACGGCGTCCGCGGCGTCCGCATAGGCCGGCAACCGCGAGAGCGTCTCCTCGCCGCGGACGCGGAACGCCTTCATCACCTTCACCGCGCGCCGGAACTGCCGGACGAAATCCGGCGTCTCCTCGCCGTGGAACTGCAGCGTGTCCATCCCCGAGCGCACGAGCGTCTCGGCCACGGTGCGCGTCTCGGCGTCCACGAAGAGCCCGACGCGCGCGATGAACGGCGGGAGTTCCCGCACGATCTCGCCGGCCAGGTCGGGAGAGATGTAGCGGGGCGTGCCCGGCACGAAGACGAAGCCGAGAGCATCGGCGCCGGCGGCGATGGCGGCGCGGGCGTCGGCGAGGTTGGTGATCCCGCAGATCTTGACACGGACGGACATGATGCCGCCGATGCTAGGCGAGAGGTTGCGCCCGGCAACAGACCAGAACATCCTCGCCCTCCTCCATGAAGCCGATCACCCGCCGCCGTTTCGCCATCGCGACCTCCGCCGCCCTGGTCTCCGTCCCCTCGCTGCTCGCCGCCGACCGGCCGAAGCCCGTGATCGGCATCTCCGTGCTGACGCTCACGAACCCGTTCTTCAAGGAAATGGCCGACGCGATGACCGCCGAGGCCAAGGTCCACGGGATGACCACCCTCGTGACCAGCGGTGAGTTCGACCCCGCGAAGCAGCGCAACCAGGTGGTCGATTTCATCGTGCGCAAGGTCGACGCCATCATCCTCTGCCCGTGCGATTCCAAGGCGATCGGCACGTCCATCGTCGACGCGAACAAGGCCGGCATCCCGGTCTTCACCGCCGACATCGCCTCGCTGGCCAAGGAAGGCAAGGTCGCGGGCCATGTCGCCACCGACAATCTCGGGGGAGGCAAGCTCGCCGCGGTGGCCCTCATCGAGGCCCTCGGCGGCAAGGGCAAGGTGGCCATCCTCGACCATCCGGAGGTCGAGTCGGTGATCCTCCGCACCAAAGGGTTCAACGAGGAGCTAGCCCGCCAGAAGAACGAGAAGGGCGTTTCGATGACCGTGGTTGCCACCTTGCCCGGCGGCGCCGCCAAGGACCGATCGATGAAGGCGACCGAGGACCTGCTCCAATCGCATCCCGACCTCGACGGCATCTTCGCCATCAACGACCCGAGCGCTCTCGGTGCCGTCGCCGCGCTGGAAAAAGCGGGGAAACTCGCGAAGGTCAAGATCGTGGGCTTCGACGGCTCGCCCGAGGGACGGTCCGCGATCAAGGCCGGCAAGATCTACGCCGACCCGGTCCAGTTCCCGGACATCATCGGCAAGACCGCCGTGGGGAACATCGTGCGGTACCTCGCCGGCGACGACGTGCCCAAGGAGACGCTCATCCCGACGCAACTTTATCGCCAGGCCGACGCAGCGAAGGACGCGAAATTGAAGTGACGGGCGGGGCCGGCCCGGCACGCCCCGTCAGGACTGGCTCAACCGCTTGACCGGCGCGTCGTGGTAGAGTTCATGGGCCTCGTCGAGGATCGCCGGGATGCGGTCGGCGAACGGGCTCTTCGCCACGGCGGCGCGGACGCGCTCGCGGTCGAGCTTGCCGACGTGCTCACCGGGGAACCAGTGGTCGGCGTTGCCCAGCATGTTGTAGCGGAACTTCGCCCACTCGGTCAGCTCCAAGGGCTTCGCGTAGGTGTGCAGGCGGAGGATCTCCAGCACGTTCACCTCGCCCGGGACGTCGAAGTATTCCGGCAGGTTGGTGAACCAGCGGCGCATCCAGTCCGCGCCATGCGCCTGCTCGAGCACCTCGCGGATCCGGCGCTCGATCGGGGCGACCACCTCGGCGGCGCGCTCGTAGTGCTCCAGCCCGGCGATGTGCTCGTCGAAATCGGACGGCTTGGCGGCGCCGAGCGAGAGCGTGTGGATCTCCGGCCGCGCGAGGCAGTAGAGGTCGTTGAACTGCATCGGCGTCAACGGCGCGGTCAGGGCGCGGAGCTTGGGCAGGCCGAGGTAGAGCTTACCGCCCTTGTCGTTCGGGCTGATGATGAACATGCCCATGTCGCGCTGCGCGGCCTCGGCGATGCACGCGCGGTTGAGGTCGTTCACGAAGTACCAGTGCAGGTTCACGTAATCGAACTCGTCGCTGCGGACCGCCTCGGAGATCACGTCCGGCGTCGCGTGCGTGCTGAACCCGATGAACCGCGCCCGGCCCTCGCGCTGGATCTTCCGCGCCTCGTCGAGGCAGCCTCCCGGCCGGAGCGTCTGGGCGATGTGCTCGCGGTTGTTGATGCCGTGGATGGAGAGCAGCTCGACGTGGTCGAGCTTCAGGTACGCCATCGACGTCTCGAAGGTCTCGCGGAACTCCTTCGCCGTCGGCTTCGGCATAACCTTTGTCTGCACGATCAGCTTCTCGCGCGGGAACTGCGCCAGCACAGGGCCGAGCTGCATCTCCGACGACCCGTAGCCGCGCGCGGTCTCGATGTGGTTGATGCCCAGCTCGACGCTCCGGTGGATGGTCGCCTCCAGGTTGGCCTGGCCGGCTTTGTCCACCTGGTCCCACGGGACGTCGGACCACGATTGCTGGTACCGCATGCCCCCGCAGGAGAACACGGGCATCTGGAGACCGGTCCGACCGAATCGACGATAACGCATGGCCCCGGAGGAATCGCACGGACCGCCGCCGAGGGCAAACATCGGGAACGGACTTTGTCGGCGGCACACCAGGATACGGAGAACACCCCATGGGGCATCGCCCTCGCCGGGATAACTTTCCGGCCGGTCTACCACCCATGGCTTCCCTTACCTCCGCCTCGTTGTTGTTGTCCTGCTGCCTTGTGTCCCCGCTGCTCGCCGCACCGGACCCGGCCGAGGACCGCCCGAAGAGCGGCGGGACGCTGAGCTTGTACGTGGAGAACGATTCGGTCGCCGGCACCGACCACAACTACACAAGCGGCCTGAAGATCGGCTGGAGTTCCCCCGATCTCGGCAAGTTCAGCGACACCGCCGTCGCCCGGCCTATCCTGCCGGCTTTGGAGGCGCTTCCCGCCATCAACAGCCCGGTCTACCAGAAGAACCTGGTGCTCGCGCTGGGACAGAACATCTACACACCGGACGACACGCAGGCCACCCAGCCGATCCTCAACGATCGCCCCTACGCGGGATGGCTGTACATGGGCGTCGGCATCGTCTGGAAGACCGCCAAGGTCCGCAACTCGGTCATCTTCGACATCGGCGTCGTCGGTCCATGGTCATTGGCCAAGGAGACGCAACGCCTCGCGCACGACGTGCTGCAGCAGGACCATCCGCTGGGTTGGGACAACCAGCTGCACAACGAACTGGGCGTCGTCGGGACCTACGAACGCACCTGGCGCTGGCCCGGGCACGAGCGGCGGAGCGGCCTCGATTGGGAACTCCTGCCCCACGCGGGCTTCGCGCTCGGGAACGTGGCGACCTATGCCAACCTCGGTGCCGAACTCCGGTTCGGGCTGAACCTTCCCGACGACTTCGGCAGCTCGGCCATCAACACCTCGGCGGTGACCTCGACGCCCGTCGACGGCGCGATGGCCGCGGGCCGGCCGCGGGCCGATCTCGGCATCCACCTGTTCGGCCGGGTGGACGGTCGAGCGGTGGGCCACGACATCTTTATCGACGGGAACACTTTCGGCGACAGCCCCTCGGTGGGCCACAATATCTTCGTGGCCGATCTGAGCACCGGTGTCGCGATCACCTACAAGGACACGTCGCTCGCCTACGCATTCGTCTATCGCACCCGGGAATTCCCGGGCCAGGAATCGGCGCAGATCTTCGGGACGATCTCGCTGAACGTGACCTACTGAACGGCACTTCCCCGGCCTGGTGGACTCCCAGGGGCCGCGGAGCGCGCCCGGGCACGCGGCCGCTTTCGCGTTGCGCCGGACCCGCGGGACGGTTGCATTCGCGCCATGCCGAAGAGCACCTGGGTTTTCGCGTCGATCTTGTCGGCGCTGCTGCTGCTGGGGATCGGGTTCCTCCAGGTCCGCGAGGCCGGACGCGCCCGCGCCGCCGCCGAGGATGCGTCCGCGGAATCGCGCCGCTTCGCCGAGCAGGCCGCCGCGACCAACGCCGCCCTTGCAGCCGAGGTGCTCGCCCTCCGGGAACAGGCCACCGAGCTGGAGCAGCAGGTCGCCCAGGCCGCCAAGACCCAACAGAGCCTCGAGCAGCAGATGCGCGCCGAGCTGGATTCCCGCGATGTCACCATCTCCGAGCTCCAGGGCAAGCTGACCGTGGACATCCTCGACCGCGTGCTCTTCCCGTCCGGCCAGACCGCGCTGATGCCGGAGGGCCAGGCCGTGCTGCTCAAGGTGGCGAAGGTCCTGGCGCAGTTCCCGAAGCGGCCGGTCCAGGTCATCGGCCACACCGACAACGTGCCCATCCGCGCGCGCACGCCCGACGGCTTCACCGACAACTGGGCGCTCTCCGCCGGACGCGCCGTCGCGGCGGTGCGCTTCCTCGTCGAGCGGGCCGGCGTCGACCCGCGCCGCTTGAGCGCGGTGGGCAGCGGCGAGTTCCGTCCGCTCACCGACAACACCACGCCGGAAGGCCGCTCCAAGAACCGCCGCATCGCCGTGGTCGTGCTCCCCGAGGAGCTCGGCACCGCCGACCTTCCGAAGCCCCAGCCGTCGATGCCCGCGGTCGGCGCGCCGGAGCCGAAGCCGTCGGGGCCCGCGGTGCCCTGAAAGCCGTCCGCTCCCGGGGTGCCGCGGTGCTTGTCATCACCGGACCGGCCGGTACCGTGCCGCCGCATGATGGCCCACCGTCCGATCCACGCCCTGTGCCTCGCCGCGGCCTTGTCGTTGGTGTCCGCCTCGGCGGCGACACCCGCCCCGCTCGCCGGAGCGCTCCGCGAGCTCCGTGACGTCGCCGCGGAGGGCAAAGGGAACGTGCCCGCCTCCGCCGCCTGGAAACGGGCGGCCGCGGCCGATGCCGGAGCCATCCCCGCGATCCTCGCCGCCATGGACGGCGCGAACGACTACGCGCTGAACTGGCTGCGGGCGGCCGCCGAGACCATCGCCCAGCGCGAGACCGCCGCAGGACGCTCGCTGCCCGTCGCCGAGCTCCGGAAGTTCCTGGCCGAAGTGAAGCACCATCCCAAGGCGCGCCGCTTCGCGTACGAGCTGATCGGCCGCGCCGAGCCCGCGACCGCGCGCGCGCTGCTGGCCGGCTTCGTC
>CANGMH010000298.1 GCA_947454005.1 Verrucomicrobiota bacterium | reverse complement strand
GTGATGCAGTTCTTCGGCGACAAGTACGGCGACGTCGTCCGCGTCGTGCAGATCGGCGGCCGCGCCTCGAAGCTCGACGGCTATTCCATGGAGCTCTGCGGCGGCACGCACACCCGGGCGACCGGCGAGATCGGGCTCTTCCGCATCGTCAGCGAGGCCGCCGTGGCCGCGGGCGTCCGCCGCATCGAGGCCGTCGCCGGCCTCGGCGCCTACGCGCTCGCCCGCGAACAAGCCGAGCTGATCAAGACTCTCGCCGGCAAGGTCGGCGCACCTGTGGCCGAGCTGGAGAAGAAGATCGACGCCCTGCTCGCGCACCAGAAGGAGCTGGAGAAGGCGCTCCGGTCCGCCGCGCAGCGCGAGGCGGTGGGCAAGGCGAAGTCGCTGCTCGCCCGGGCCGAGACGGTGAACGGCACGCCGTCCATCATCGCCGACCTCGGCGAAGCGGACGGCGACACGCTGCAATCGGTGGCCGACGCGCTGAAGGGCGAGTTCAAGGGCGTGGTCGTGCTCGGTGGCGTGAACGCCGGCGCGGTCGCCCTGATCGCGGCGGTGTCGTCCGACTTCACCGCCAAGGCGCAGGCCGGGAAGATCATCCAGGCCATCGCGCCGATCGTCGGTGGCAAGGGCGGCGGCAAGCCCGACAACGCCCGCGGCGGCGGCAAGGACGCCTCGAAGCTCGGCGAAGCGCTCGCGAAGGCGAGGACGCTGCTCGCCTGAGGCGACGGCTCGCTGTCGGTCCGCATCGCGGCTTGCCGTGTGATATACCGACCGGTATCGACCGCGCATGACCGCAGCCGAGGTGTTCATGGACGGACGCAGCCAGGCCATCCGCCTGCCGCTGGAGTTCCGCGTCGGCACGGACGAGGTGTACCTCAAGAAGACCGCGGAAGGCTTCTTGGTCATGGAACGCGATCCGTGGGAACTATTCGCGGAAGGTTGCCGCGAGCTGTCGGACGGTTTCATGGAGGCCCGGGACCAGCCGGCGCTTGGCGCTCGGCGCCGTGTTGGTGGCGGACGATAGCGCGCTTACTCCGTGGGTGTGATCGGATGTGGCGGGCACGACTGGTGAGGTACCGCAGACTGGCAGTCTGCTGTATCGCGGGTTGGCAACCCGCTGGGCGGTGTTGTTTCGAGGGCGAAAGGATCGCCGCCACCTTGGCCGGCTACCAGCCGGCGACACAGCAGACTGCCGGTCTGCGCTACGGATGCCCGCCACTTCCGATCGCCCACTTCTCCCGGGTCTCCGGCTTGGTCTGCGAGAACTGGACGGCGTAGCATCGACGTCCGCCTTCGCTCCGCTCCGACCCGACGCGTTGCTTGGATCACGGCGCGGCATCGGCCAGTCTCCGCGCGTGGAACAGTTCTTCCAGGCGGACAGCTGGACCGGTTGGTTGCGCATCGGCGCACGGAACGCGGCTTCCGACGGCGTGATGTATCTGCTCTTGGCCGGGACCGGTTGGGTGCTCGGCTACCTCTTCTTCCGTCGGGCGTGGGCCCGGCGCAAGATCATCGCCGCCTATCCCGGCCGTGCCGACATCGTCCGCGAGGTGCGCCTGTCGCTGCAGACCCTGGGCGTCTACGGGATCGTGGGGGCGACCACCTTCTGGGCGGCCGGTCACGGTTGGACGCACCTCTACTGGCGCATCGGCGACCACGGCGCGGGATGGTTCTGGGCGAGCATCGCGCTGACCATCGTGCTGCACGACACCTGGTTCTACTGGACGCACCGGATGATGCATCATCCGGCGTTGTTCCGTTGGTTCCACCGGGCGCATCACCGCTCGCACAACCCGTCGCCCTGGGCGGCGTATGCCTTCAGCCCGCTGGAGGCGCTGATGCAGGCGCTGATCTTCCCGCTCGCCGTCGGGCTCTATCCGATGCACCTCGCGGCCTTCGGCCTGTTCATGCTCTGGCAGCTCACGTTCAACGTCATCGGCCACACCGGCTACGAGATCTATCCGCGCTGGATGATGGATTCCTGGCTGGGCAAGGTGATCAACACGCCCACCAACCACGTGATGCACCACGAGACGTTGCGCGGGAACTACGGCCTCTACTTCAACGTCTGGGACCGCCTCATGGGCACGAACCATGACCGCTACGAGGAACGGTTCCGCGCCGTGACCGATCCCGACCGGCCCCGCGCCGCCGTCGGCTGACTCTCCGTCGCCATGGACTGCAGCCCCGCCCGCACCAAGGACCCGGTCGCTTGGCTGGAGACCTGCCCGGATTTCTCGCAACCGCTCGTCGACCGCGTCCACGAGTGGATCCTCACGTGGGAACCCGACCTCACCGCATCGATCAAATGGAACATGCTCTGCCTCACCGGGCGGAAGCTGGTGTGCGGACTGAGCGCCTGCCAGAAGCACCTCGGCATCGTGTTCTTCCGCGGCACGGAGCTCGCGGACCCGGGCAAGCTGATGGTCGGCGGTGAGGAGAACACGAACATCCGGACGGTCCGCGTCACCACGCTCGACGGCTTCGATCGCGAGGGGTTGCGCCGGTTGGTCCACGCCGCGGTCGCGCTCGACGCGGACCCGGCGGTGCCGCCGTTGCCCAAGGTGAGACGCGAGCCGTGGCCGGTGCCCGAGGTGCTCAAGGCGGCGTTGGCGCTGAAGAAGAACCGCGCCTCCGCGGAGGGCTTCGCGCGCCTCGCTCCGAGCTGCCAGCGCGAGTACAACGTCTGGCTCACCACCGCGAAACGCCCGGAGACGTTGCGGCGGCGCTTGCAGGAGACCCTCGCGGCGCTCGCCGGAGGACGGAAGTGGGCGCAACGGAAAGACGCGGAAGGAAACGGCCGGAGGCGTGCGCGCGACGTCGCGTGACCACTGGGCGGCTCCCCGCGCGTTGCCCGGTCCAATGCCCCGTTGACAGCCTGTGCGGCTTCGCATTGGTTCCGGGACCACCGCCGTTTACATCGGCGAACATCCTATGCGCCGCCCGATCCTGCTCGCCTTGCTGTCGTTGACGTTCCTTCTGCGGGCCTTCGCCGCCTTCCCCGTCATCACCGGTATCTCGCCCCTCAAGGGGCCGCCCGGGACCCATGTCGTGATCACCGGGAGGAACTTCATCGTCTTCAACGGCGACCCCGAGTTCCGGGTCGAGTTCAACGGCGTCCGCGCGACCGTCCTCTTCGCGACCTCGTCCGGGCTCGAGGTGATCGTCCCGTCCGACGCCACCACCGGACCGGTCTCGGTCTTCAACCGCGACGGGCAGGATTCCACCACCTCCGATTTCCAGCCGTCGCCCCGGGTGACGGACGCCTACACGTCGCTCGACCTGTTCGGCAACCCGGTGCGGCCGGTGAAGGCGACCGCGGGCCAGGACCTCACCATCACCGGGTTCAACTTCGTCGATCCCGCCGGCAGGCTGGCCATCTTCATCGGCGGGGCTCGGGCCGCCGGTTTCGCGAGCGCCGAGACCCAGATCCACGCGACCGTCCCCGCGGCCGCCCAGAGCGGCCCGGTCATCGTCACCAACAGTGCCGGCGCCTCCACGAACGGCATCGTCTACCTGAACCCGGTCATCGAGACCTTCCCTCCGTCCGCGGCCGTGGGCGACACCATCGACATCGTCGGCCGGAGCTTCTTCGGCGCCACCGCCTTCACCATCGGCGGCGCCCCGGCGACCTTCACGGTCCGTTCCGGGACGAACATCCAGGCGGTCGTCCCCGCGACGGCGGTCGACGGCAAGCTGTCCGTCGCTTCGCCGGGCGGCACCTACATCACGGTGGGCACGTTCCGGTTGCTGCCTCAGGTGACCGGGTTCACGCCGGTCGGAGGACCGGTCGGCACCGTGGTCATGCTCGACGGCACGGGGCTCGGCGGGATCACGTCGGTGCGCTTCGGCGAGGTCGCGGCGACGAAGTTCACCAACATCAGCGCGGTCAAGCTGACCGCGGTCGTGCCGCAAGGCGCGTCCACGGCGCCGATCCGGGTGGGCAACGCGATCGGCACGAACGTCACCGCGACGCCGTTCTATGCGGCGCCGGTCGTGGCCTCGTTCGCGCCTTCGTCGGGACGCCCCGGGGACGACGTGGTGCTCACCGGCGCGAACTTCACCGGCGCGACCAGGGTCGAGCTCGGCGGTGTGGACGTCCCGCAGTTCACCGTCACCGCGACCAACAAGATCTCGGCCAAGGTTCCCGCCGACGCGGTGACCGGCAGCTGGCGCGTGACCACGCCGGGCGGCACCGACGTCAGCGATGCCAGCTTCACGGTCATCGGGCCGACGCCGACCGTCGCCTCGTTCAACCCGGTCGCCGGACCTCCCGGCACGCAGGTCACCATCACCGGCCAGAACCTGTCCACCGCGACGAAGGTCGAGTTCAACGGCGTCCCGGCGGCGTTCACCGTCGCCGGGGCCGGCCTGCTCGCCACGGTGCCGGCCACCGCGACGACCGGTCCGGTCCGCGTCACCAATCCCGCCGGGCAGGCGGTCAGCGCGTCCAGCTTCACCGTGGGCGGCAGCGCCGATCTCCGCGTCACCTTCACGGCATCGGCCCCGGCGATCGCGCACGGTCCGCTCTCCTTCAGCCTCCAGGTGGTCAACCGCGGTCCGCTTCCGGCGAACGGCGCGAAGGCGGTCGTCACCTTGCCGGCGACCGCCGCGTTCGATTCGGTCAGCGGCTTCGGGGACTTCGACGTCGTCGGCTCCAAGGTGACCTTCAACCTGGGCGACCTCGTCTCCGGGGCGACAGTGAGCGCGTTCGTCCGCGTCCGTCTCGGCGCCCCGGCGACGCTGTCGGCGAAGGCCGAGGTCTCGAGCGCGACCAACGACGACGTTCCAGGGAACAACTCGGCCGCGATCACGGTCGTCTCCGCCTATCCGTCGCTCTCGCTCGAGCCCGCGGACAGCGCGGAGATCTCGCTCCAGTGGACCTCGCTGGCGACGAACTACGTGATCGAGACCACGCCGTGGTTGACGACCCCGGCAGCGTGGACGCCGGTGACCGAACCGCCGGTCGACGACGGCGTCAGCCGCCAGCTGGTGCTGCCGTTGGGGTCCGGCGATGCCTACTACCGGCTCCGGTTGAAGTGAACGCCCGGGCGGGGGGCGTGCATCGGACGCCGTCCGTCGCAAGAGACGTGATGGCGGCCTTTCCGGGTGCGATTCCCGTCACCGGGCGCTCGTGGCGGCCGGGACGCCCTTTGCGGCTGTCGCGCCAGGGCGCGGCCATCTAGGCTCCGCGTCGTGCTCGACCGATTGCCATCCTCCTTGCTCCGCATCCTCCGCGGAGCGCCGGAACTGGCGCAGTCGTACCTGGTCGGCGGCTGCGTGCGGGACTGGCTGCTCGGCGTGCCCGGCAAGGACTTCGACGTGGAGGTCTTCGGGCTCGGCTACGAGCGGCTCGCAGGGGTGCTCTCGCGCTGGGGACGCGCCGACCTGGTCGGGCGCTCCTTCGGCGTGGTGAAGTTGTCGGTCGGTGCCGAGGTCTTCGATTTCTCCGTGCCGCGGCGCGATTCGAAGGTCGCTCCGGGCCACAAAGGGTTCGCCGTGGAGTTCGATCCGGCCCTCACGCCGCGGGAGGCCGCGGCCCGGCGGGATTTCACCGTCAACGCGCTGATGTT
>CANGMH010000297.1 GCA_947454005.1 Verrucomicrobiota bacterium | reverse complement strand
GTGAACTCGCGCGGCGAGTTCTATGTGAGCGAGTACACCGTCGTGGACCGGGTGCAACGTTTCGGGCCGCTGTACGGGGCGACGACCGCTGGACCTCCGGGTTCCCCGGAAGCGACGCTCCCTCCGCCGGCGTTCCTGCAGGTATGGGGCGCCCCGGGTTTGGCGGAGGGGGAGTTCAACCGGGCGGAGGGCCTGGGCATCGGTCCGCGCGACGAGGTCTTCGTGGCCGACTCGTGCAACCATCGCATCCAGGTCTTCGATGCGGACGGCAAATTCTTGCGGACGCACGGCCGGGCGGGGTCAACTGCCGGTGCTCTCAGCTACCCGTACGATATCCGCGTGGATGCCCAAGGACTCCAGTTCGTGTGTGAATTCGGCAACAGCCGCGTGAGCCTTTTCGACGCGCAGGACCGGCTCGTCGAGACCGTCGGCGGTCCCGGGGCGGCACCGGGCCGGTTCGCGAACCCGTGGGCCGTCGCGCTCGACTCGAAGGGCAACCTCTACGTCGCCGATTCCCAGAACCACCGGGTGCAGAAGCTGCTTAGGACGAAGAAGTGATCAGTGATCATTCGCGAACCATGGATCTCGCTGCCCAGCACCGATCTCGCCACCCGACGCCGCCCCTCGGAGCACTGACCTACTGACCTACTGACCACTGACATACTGATCCCCGCCCCACCCGTGCGCTTCACCTTCACCCATCCGATCCTGCTCACGCTGCTGCTCCCCGCCACGGCGTGGACGTTGTGGCTGGCCTGGCGGTCGGATGTGTCGCTCACGCCGTGGCGCCGTTGGACGTCGACGGTGATCCGGTTGGTCGTCCTGGCCCTGCTCGTCCTCGGCATCGCCGGCGCGCAGTGGAAGAAGCCGATGGAAGGCATGAACACCTTCTTCCTGCTCGACCGGTCGGACTCGATCCCGTCGTCGCAACAGGAGCAGGCGCGCGATTCCGCCAACAAGTGGGCGAAAGCGAAGAAATCACAGGACAACGCGGGCTTCCTCGTGTTCGGCACGGACGCCGCGCTCGAGACCACGGTGACGAAGGTGGCCGAGGCGGAGAAGATCCAGGCGGTCGTCGGCGGAGAGCGGACCGACATCGCGGGCGCGATCCGGCTGGGGACCGCGGCGTTCCCCGAGGCCGGGCAGAAGCGGCTCGTGCTCTTCTCCGACGGCAACGAGAACATCGGCGACTCGATCGCCGCGCTGCTCGCCGCGAAGCCCCTCGGAGTGTCGATGGACGTGGTGCCCCTGGGCGTCGAGCGCACCGGCGACGTGTCGGTCCAGAAGCTGGGCCTGCCCGCGAACATCAAGAAGGGGCAGACGTTCGACGCCAAGATCTTCGCCAACTCGGACAAGGCGCAGGCTGCGAAGGTCCGGCTCTTCCGCAACGACCAGCTGCTCGGCGAACAGAAGGTCCAGCTCGAGGCGGGCAAGAACCTGTTCACCTTCCCGCAGACGCTCAAGGACGCGGGCTTCTACGGCTACAGCGTGCAGGTCGAGGTCGAGGGCGACACGGTCCCGCAGAACAACAAGGCGGGCAGCTTCGTCTCGGTGCGCGGCGACCCGCGGGTGCTCGTCGTGTCCTCCGACCCGGCGCAGGACCGCACGCTGGCGGCCGCGTTGCGCAGCGGGAAGCTCGAGGTCTCCTTGGTCGGGCCGGACAAGGTCCCCGCGACCCTCGCCGAGATGCAGAGCTACGACGAGATCGTGCTGAGCAACATCGCGGCGGGCGACCTCGGCCGCGACGTGATGCAGCTGTTGCAGAGCGCGGTGCGGGACTTCGGCATCGGCCTCGTCGTGATCGGCGGCGACCAGGCCTTCGCCGCCGGCGGCTACCGGCACACGCCGCTCGAGGAGGCGCTGCCGCTCGACATGGAGCTGAGCTCCAAGAAGGTCCTGCCGAAGGGCGCGCTCGGCCTGGTCATGCACGGCATGGAGTTCGCCAACGGCAACCAGGTCGCCCGCGAGATCGGCATCGCCGCGCTCGACGCGCTCGGGCCGCAGGACGAGATGGGCGTGTGGCTCTGGGACGGCGTGGACAAGGCCTTGTTCGACCTCCAGCCGGTCCGCGACAAGGGGAAGCTCGCCTCCGCCATCGCCGGGATGAACCAAGGCGACCTGCCGAGCTTCCAAGGGTTGATGACGCTGGCCAACGAGGCGCTCCAGAGATCGACGGCCAACATCAAGCACCTGATCGTCTTCAGCGACGGCGACCCGGGCGCCCCCAGCGACGCGTTGATGAAGGACCTCGTCGCGCACAAGATCACCGTCAGCACGGTCATGATCGGCGGCCACGTCCAGCCGACGACGATGATCAAGATGGCGGAGCTGGGGAACGGCCGCTTCTACGACGTGAAGTCCGCCGCGCAGCTCCCGCAGATCTTCATCAAGGAAGCCGCGGTCATCCTCAAGTCGGCCATCATCGAGGACCCGTTCAAGCCGCAGCTGGCCGCGGCGACCGAACCGGTCCGGGGCATCGGCGGAGGTTCCTATCCGCTCCTCCGCGGCTACGTCGCCACGACCGGCAAGCCGCGAGCGGAGGTGCCGTTGGTGAGCGACAAGGGCGACCCCGTGCTCGCGCACTGGCAGTTCGGCCTGGGGCGCGCGGTGGCCTTCACCAGCGACGCGCGGCCCAAGTGGGCGCAGGACTGGATGGCCTGGGGCCAGTTCCAGCAGTTCTGGTCGCAGACGGCCAACTGGGCCCTACGCCGCGTGGACACCGCGGATTTCAACACGGAGGTGTCCGTCGAGAACGGCCAAGGTGTCATCTCGGTGGAGGCCCTCGACGCACAAGGGAACTACCGCAACTTCCTCGACCTCCGGACGACGGTGGTCAGCCCGAAGGGCACGCGCGTGGACGTCGCGTTGGTCCAGACGGGGCCCGGTCGCTACGAGGCGAAGTTCCCGACGAAGGAGGTCGGTGCCTACCTCCTGAACCTCACGGAGACGCGCGGAGGCAAGCTCGTCGGATCGCAGGTCCTCGGCGCCAGCGTGAACTACTCGCCGGAGTTCAACGCCGCCGAGCCGAACCTCAACCTGCTGCGACGCCTGGCCGAGGCCGGTGGCGGCAAGCTGCTCGACATGGCGGTGGACAACCCCTTCCTGCTCGGTCGCCTCAAGACCTTCCAGCCCCGCGATCTCTGGGAGGCCATGCTGCGATTGTTGGTTGTGCTCTTCGTTCTGGACGTCGGTGTCCGCCGCGTGGACGTCGACCGGGAGGAGTGGAGCCGTTGGTGGCAGAAGGTCCGCATCCGGCTCGGGCTCGGGGACCGCCACCGCGCCGTGGCCGCGCAGGATCCGCTCGATGCGCTGCTCGCGCGCCGTGGCCAGGTGCGCGGGACCCGGACCGCCGCCGGCGCCGGGAGCACCTCGGGGAGCCTCCCGTCTTCGGACCTGTTCAAACCGAGATCGGCTCCCCTTCCATCGGACAGCCCGGCTGTCGTCCCAGGAAAGGGTGAAGCCGCTACCTCGGTCGTCGATGAGGAACCTCCCGCGGAACAAGCCGGCACCGCAAGCCGGTTGCTGGAGGCCAAGAAACGTGCCCAGCGGAAGCGTTGAGCTTTCTCCGCATCACCCAGCCTCCCATACACGGATCGCACGGGTTTGACGGGCCCGTTCCCGACGATAGCGCGAGGACCGCGTCCGCAGTGCCGCGGTCGGGGTCCACCGGACTGAGCCGCGCGTCGCGCGGCGGGACCGCTCAGCGCTTGGGCGTGAGCTTCAGCACCGATTCCCTCATCTCCTTGCCGGGCTTGAACTTCACCACGGCGCGCGGCGGGATGGGCACGTCGTCCTCGGGCGAGTTCGGGTTCCGGCCGATGCGGGCCTTGCGGACCTTCACCTCGAACACTCCGAAATTGCGGAGCTCGACCGTCTCACCCTCGGCCACGGAGCCGGAGATGTAGTCCAACGTCTTCTGGACGACATCCAAGATCTGCTCTTGGGTGAGTCCTGTCTCAGCCGCGATGCGGACGACCAGGTCGCGCTTCGTCATAGGGGATAAGGGTCTGGGGGTTGAAGGGCTGTCTTCCTAGGGGCTCTGCCTGAACAGCGTGATAAGACGGTCGCACACTCTGGTCAAGACAGAGTCTTGGGCACGGACGCACCCGGGAACACGTTGACAAGCATCAACGTCCGAGGGGACCGGACGGACAGAAGACCCGGGCGAGGACCGCGGGACGCGGTCAGGACTCCATCGCGCTGAGCTCCACGGGCTCGACGTTCACGCCGAGCTTCTTGAGCCATTTCACGCTGGCGGTCAGCTCGGAAGCGGGTCCTTCCAGCTCCAGGCAGACGATGCCGATCTCGTCGGTGACGCTCGCCTGCCGCACGTTGGTGGTGACCGCGAACTTGTGGCCCAGCTCCCAGATCACCGGATGCTTGATCAGCTTCGGCGGGTACATCAGCCACATCCGCGAGGTTTGCGGCGCGGCTTTCTTGGCGACGGGCTTGGTCTTCTTTGAGGCGGCCATGGCAGGAAGGGCGAGGGTCGGGATCGGGGCCGGAACGGTTCAACCCCCGGCGATCGCGGGGATGATGCTGACCTCGTCACCATCCTTGAGGACGGTGTCGTTGTTCTGGAGGAAGCGGATGTCCTCCTCGTTCACGTAGACATTGACGAAGCGGCGCACCTGCCCCGCGTCGTCCACCAAACGCTCCTGGATCCCGGGGAACCGCTCCTGCAACTCTTTGATGGCCGCGGCGACGGTGCCGGGCGCGACCTCGACGAGCTCCTGCTCGTTGGTGAGTTTCCGGAGAGGGGTGGGGATGCGGACTTTGACAGACATATCGTTTTCGGTGCGAGGAGTGTCGGAGATGGATGCGGCGCGGGCAAGGCGTGAAATCTTCAGCCTCCGGCAAAAGCCGGGATGATGCTGACCTCGTCGCCTTCCTTGAGCGGGGTCTCCTGGCCCTGCAGGAAACGGATGTCCTCCTGGTTGACGAAGATGAGCACGCTGCCGCGGATGCTCCCGGCGGGGTCGAGCAGCCGGTCGCGGATGCCGTTGAAGCGGTCGTGCAGTTCGCCGACGGCCGTCGCGACGGTCCCCGGCGAGACGTCGACGGTCGCTTGGTCCCCGCAGAAGCGCCGCAACGTCGGCGGGATGGAGATGGAGATCATCGGAGAAGGTTCCTTCGCGACGATCACCCGGCCACCAGCTCGGGTTTGTCCTGCGCCAGCACGGCCTCGAACTCGCGCAGGCTGGGCCGGATCTCGCGGGTGCTGCCGACGTGGCCGGTCATGGCCTCGAGCGTCTTCAGGCCGTTGCCCGTGATGCAGAGCACCGCGCTCGAATCGGCCGGGATCTTGCCGGAAGCGATGAGCTTCTTCGCGACGCCGACGGTCACGCCGCCGGCGGTCTCGGCGAAGATGCCCTCCGTCTCGGCCAGCAGACGGATGCCCTCGCGGATCTCGTCGTCGGTCACATCGTCGCCATGTCCGCCCGTCTCCTTCATCACCTTGAGCGCGTAGAAGCCGTCGGCCGGCGTCCCGATGGCCAGCGACTTGGCGATGGTGTTCGGTTTGACCGGCTTGAAGAAATCCAGGCCCGCCTTCTGCGCGACGCTGATGGGCGAGCAGCCCGTGGCCTGGGCGCC
>CANGMH010000296.1 GCA_947454005.1 Verrucomicrobiota bacterium | reverse complement strand
GCATCGGAGGATGGAGGGATGCTCCTGCGAACCGTTCGACGAGCGAGCAGAGTGCCCGTCGTTTCCTGCCAGACTCAAAGCGCCCTCGTCCCCTTCGGCCATCCCAGCTCCACACCTTCCTCGCGCAACAGCTGCTGGAAGTCCGCCAGCTGGCGCCGATCGCGCCGGATCTGCCGCGGCGGTTCCTTGGTCCTGAGGCATCGGGCGACCAGCATCCCGACGGATTCGCCGATGTTCCACTCGACCGGATGCAGCCGGTAGCAGCCATTGGTGATGTGGGTCACGCCGAGGTTCTTGCAGGCGGGCAGAAGATTCTCCATCCGGCGCGGCAGCAGAGCGCCCAACGGGATCTGGAACGGCAGCGAGCTCAGGTCGATGTAGTTGTGGCCCGCGGTGTCCGGATGCAGGTCGATCCGGTACGCGCCGACGCCGACCGAATCGTCGAACCGCGCGGCGGTCAACTCGGCCAGCGGGCGGCCGGTCGCGCGCATCCGAGCTTCGGTGCCGACATGGAGTTCTGTGACCGTCAGTTCCGCGCGGATCCGGCGGGCCTCGCGGATGTAGGGCGATTTCGCCAACCCGTCGGCGGTCCCGACCATATCGGGCCGGAGACGGAGGCCCTTCCATCCGGTCCCGCCGTCAGGGCGCGGCGCCTCGGTCTGCATCCAGTAGGCCAGCGACAGGCTGAGCTGCTTGGCCCGCGCGACATGCCGCGCCGCCTCTTCGGCGGTGACGCCGACCAGCGGGCCGAGCCAATAGTCGTTCTGCGGCCAGTTCACGAGCGACACATCCCCGGCGAACGCCCCGGGACCGCATCGCGTCTTGTCGAGGATCCGACGGTAGGTCCAGAGGTTGAGACCGTTCGCTTGGAGCGTCGGGTCGAAGACGAGGTTCCGAGGCTTCAACGTCTTCGGTTCCGGATTCTGCCAATCCAGGAGGCGTCCGCTCCACGGCGGGGTCATGGACGGCACATGGTCGCGCCAGAACGCATACCCGTCGGGACGCGGGATGGTGTGGTCCTCGCCGGCCCGATACTCGAGCGGGAAGCAGACGGTGAAGGCCTGTTGCGCGCGCGGGTCGGCCATTTCCGGCGCGTGGGGTTCGCCGGTCTCGGACCGCGATTCCGCGCCGACGACATGTTCGGTCCCGGTGAGCGGTAGCAGGTCGCCGAGCTCCGTGGCGTCGACGAAGTAGGGCGCCGTGACCGTGATCCGCCGATCGGAGGAACGGTCGAGCAGGGCGACTGCGCGGACCCGGTCGTGGTCGGTGTCGGCGGCGACGGGCACGTGGCCGCGGAGGATGCGCAGCCGGCCGTCGGCGACGTGCGGCGCGAGCATCGCTTCGATCACGGCGAGCGCGACGCGGGGTTCGTGGCAGAGGCGCGAGACCCAGCCGTTGCCGGGGTTGAGCCGCGGATCGGCGCGGGCCGCGGCGGTGAGCGGGAAGTGGTCGCGATAATGCGCCCGGACCCCGTCGCGGAACGCGCGGTAGCTGCGGGTGCAACCGAAGTCCTCGATCCAAGGATGCTCATCCGGCGGCACCGCTTGCGATGTGAGCTGTCCGCCGATCCAATCGGTCTCCTCGGACATCACGACCCGCAGACCGGCGCGGCAGGCGGCGAGGGCCGCGGCGCATCCACCGAGCCCGCCGCCGACCACGAGGACGTCCGCCGACAGCTCATGGGCGGAAGGGGGCCCCCAAGGCCGGCCCGCACAGCCGGCAGCCATCCAAGGCGCGGCGATCCCGGCGAGGCGGATGAACGAGCGGCGGCGCATGCCGCGAGGCTAGGCGGACTAAGGCCGGCGCGACCACGACAAATCCCGTCCGGTGCTGTCCGCACGCTGTCGGTCCGGATGTCACGGCGGTGTCGATCTTGTGGCAGGGCGAGCCAAATCATTGTCCATCTCCCGCCATCGTGTTTCCCTCCCGGAGAGTGACGCACGAATCTTTCCGACCGTTCATCCACGAGCTCGCCGCGGCCAGCGCGGAGGTGATCCTACCGTATTTCGCGAACAGAGAGTTCGGCCTGGAGATGAAGGCCGATGAATCGCCGGTCACCTTGGCCGACCGGAACGCCGAGCTCGCGATGCGACGGCTCATCGAGAAGAAGTTCCCTTCGCACGGGATCGTGGGCGAGGAGTTCGGCACGGTACGGGGCGACGCGGAGTTCGTCTGGGTGCTCGACCCGATCGACGGCACGAAATCCTTCATCACCGCCGTGCCGTTGTTCGGCACGCTCATCGGGCTTCTGCACGAAGGGCGCCCGGTGCTCGGCTGCATCCACCAGCCGGTGCTCAAGCAGCTGATGATCGGCGACGGGAAGCAGACGACGCTGAACGGCGCGCCGGTGCGGTTCCGGCCCGCGCCGAAGCTCGACGCGGCGACGTTGCTGACGAGCGATCCGCTGTTCCCGGCGCGATACCAGGACGGCGCGGGGTTCGACGCGCTCGCCCGCAGCGTGCGGCTCTACCGCACGTTCGGCGATTGCTACGCCTACCTGCTGCTCGCCAGCGGTTGGGCCGATATCATGGTCGACCCGATCATGAACCCGTGGGACTTGCTGCCCCTGATCCCGTGCATCGAAGGCGCCGGCGGCAAGATCACCGATTGGCAAGGTCTCGACGCCGCGCGCCCCGGGGCGACGTCCGCCGTGGCCTGCGCGCCTGAGCTGCACGAGGAGGTCATCCGCTTGCTCAACCGATGAGCGCATCGGCCAAGCCCGCTCGCACCCCGGAACCGCCCTACCACGCGGTGATCTTCACCTCGACCCGCACCGATGCGGATCGCGGCTACGGCGCGGTGGCGGACCGCATGGTCGAGCTGGCCTCCCGTCAGCCGGGTTTCCTCGGCATCGAGAGCGTGCGCGATCCGGCGACCGGCCTCGGCATCACGGTGAGCTATTGGACGGGCGAGGACGCCATCCGGGCCTGGCGCCAGGACGCCGAGCACCGCGTCGCCCAAGAGGCGGGCAAGTCGGTCTGGTACTCGGATTACCAGATGCGCATCGCCAAGGTTGAGCGGGCCTACGGCAAGCCGGCCTGAGCCCGGCCCGGGCAAGGCGCGCTCACTTCGCCGCGAGGTCGAAGCAGACGATCTCGCCGTCGTTCCTGACGTAGATCCGCTTCCCGGCGAACGCCGGATGCGACCACACCACCGGGCGTCCGGGATCGTGGTTCGCCGGATCGATGAGGTGGGCGCGGCCGATCTCCTCGTAGCCCTTCGACGACAGCTTGGCGATCGCGAGGTCGCCTTTCTCGCCGAAGAGGAAGAAACGCGCGCCGTTCTTCACGGTGAAGCAGTTGCCCCAGCGCTCGGACTTGCCGCTGGTCGGCGCGAAGGTCTCCCACACGCGTTCGCCGGTGTCGGCGCGGATGCAGCGGTATTGCCCGTAGCTGCAGGCGCCGTAGATATGTCCGTCCTCAATGAACGGCGTGTTCATGGTGCAGTTGAGATGCGTCGTGTCCCGCTCGCTCATCTTCTGCGTGCGCCAGGCGACGACCGGTGCGTCCTTGCCCGCCTCGAAGCGCAGCATCATCGAGCCGTTGTAGAAGCACGACAGGTACAAGCTGTCCCCGACCTTCCGCGGCGTGGCGATGGCCATGCCGTAGTTCAGCTTCCAGGGCTCGGTCCACAGCACGCGGCCGGTCTCCGGATCCAGACCGTTCACCGCCTCGGCGTGCCAGATGATGAGCTGTCGCCGGCCGCCGAGCTCGAGGATCGTCGGCGGGCAATAGCCCGGCTCCTTCGCGGACAGCGCGCGCCACAGCTCCTTGCCGGTGTCCTTGTCGAAGGCGACGGCGACCGTGCCTTCGCCGCCGACCACGCAGATGAGCTTCTGCCCGTCGAGCAGCGGGTTGGCAGAGACGCCCCAGATGGGGATCTTGAGGCCGAAGTCTTTCTTGAAGTCGCGCTGCCAGACCACGCGTCCGTCCGCGGCCCCGAGGCAGGTCAGGTCACCCATCGTTCCCAAGGTGAAGACACGTCCGCCCGCGACCAGCGGTGTGGTGCGCGGACCGGCCGCGTAGCTCACCGTGTAGGGACAATCGTGTTCGTGGCTCCAGACGATCCGGCCGTCCGCGGCGTCGAGGCAGAGAACGCGTTCGTTGCCGGGGATCTGCGAGGCGTCGAAGGCGTTCTTGGGCCTCGGCCCGTCTTTCGGCACCTGGCGGTCCATGACGTAGACGCGGTTCCCGACGACGGCCGGACCCGAGTAACCGGCGCCGATCTCCGTCCGCCAGATCCGCGGTGGTCCGCCGGCGGGGAAATTCGCGATGATGCCGGTCTCGCGCCACACAGCGTCGCGCTGCGGGCCGAGCCACTGCGGCCAATCATCGGCGGAGATCGGCGACGCGACGGCGCAGAGCAACGACAGCGACGCCAGCGCGCGGAAAAGGCGGGACAGGGCAGAGAAGGACGACCTCATGGCGCTGGCTACCACACCGGAGCCGACCGGTCGCGCGCAAGCGCGAAGGTCCCGAGATGGGGCCGTCGGTCTCGCGGGACTCGCTGACACTCGCGGCTACAGTGTCCAGGTGCCCATGATCCCGATCAAGGCTTTGTGCCCGGCGGCGACCGACGGCATCTGCTCTGATCCTGTCGGCCACAGTCGTTCGAGCTTGGAAGGTACCCGTTGAGCCCGATCCGCGTGCGGACGCGATGTGCTTCGGTGTCAGACTTGACCGACCGTTGCTGCTGCCTTTCCGGATCTTCCGCCCTCGCCGACTCCAGATTGCGTCCTCAGCCGGAACCATGCCGACAGATCCGGTTGGAGCGGGCAACTTGGCCGTGCTCGGCGGCACCTTCCCGCCGAGTCTCGGAACCGCCATTGCACCCACTAAACTGGCATTCCCGGCGGACCCAGAGCTGCGGGTGAGCCGCCCGCCACGATAGGCCGGTGGTCCGTACCCCCCAGACGTCAACTGCATCGTTCCCGCTCAGGAGCCCCCTGGAACAACCGGAAAGGCGTGCCTCGTGCGCGTGCAGGTGACGATGATTTTCAACGCCACGAGGGGGCGGAACCACTGCTCCAGCGGCGCCGGTGATTGAAACAGCTGGAAGATGTCTCCATCACGCCGCAGGAGCGACGAGCGGCTGAAGCCAGGACGGCCGCTGCCGTCACCTGCGCAGAATCCCATTGGTCATATAGGAATCCGGCAGCGGTCCATCCGGCCGAAGTGAAAGGATGCTTTCAATCATCGCGTTCCCGGTGACCCCGGTCTCGACGGCTATCCGTCGGATGATTGATCTCCTCTGCCCATCAACCACCTTGCCCCATACCTCCATGCCGCGCTTAAGCAAATATATATAGTCTTCTCGTGCCTCCTTGGATTGGGGGATTGCATCCAGTGCTCCGGTATCGTTGAGCTCATGCTCGTAACGAGACCGGATCTCCTCGAACATGGTCAATCTTAGAAGGTCCCCATAGACACTCGGTGCCACGACCCCGGCGGAAGCGATGTTCACGCCACCCCCCATGAGATTGCTGACGACTCCAGCGTAGACCGCAGGTGCTCCTTCTTGTAGACTTTTCAGGCGTTCCAAGACCACGGACTCTTGAGGTCCAACTGGACGTACACTATCATCGCCGCGCTGCCCATGACCTGGTCCATCAGGCGAATGAG
>CANGMH010000295.1 GCA_947454005.1 Verrucomicrobiota bacterium | reverse complement strand
GGCGCGGTCGAGGAACTGCAGGAGGTCATCCTCGATTGCGCGCCGCAGCAGCGGTCCGGCGGGGGCGACGCCGGGACGACGCGGTACCGCATGGGCTCGGAGCAGGCGGGGTTCCTCGATTCGACGCTGCAAGAGCAGGGCTTCGCGGTGACGGCTCCGGCGGCGTGGCGCGACCAGGTCCGCAAGCAGACCGGCGAGACGAAGCTCGTCTGTCCTCCGCTCGGCCCTCTCGACGCCGTGCTGCGTCCTTACCAGAAGCACGGCGTCGCGTGGCTGCGTTTCCTCCGCGACAACCATTTCGGCGGCGTGCTCGCCGACGAGATGGGCCTGGGCAAGACGTTGCAGGTGCTGACCCACCTCGATTCCGTGGGACGCCAGGCGGCGCCGTCGCTGGTCATCTGCCCGACGTCGCTGGTCTTCAACTGGGCCGCCGAGGCGGCGAAGTTCACCCCGAAGCTGCGGGTGCTCGTGCTGGACGGTCCCGACCGGCACGCCCTGTTCGACCAGATCCCGCAAAGCGACCTCGTCGTCACGAGCTACGCGTTGATCCGGCGCGACGCGGAACGGTACCGCGGGCTGGAGTTCGACACCGTCGTGCTCGACGAGGCGCAGCACATCAAGAACCGGCAGACCCAGAACGCCGTCGCCGTGAAATCGATCCGCGCGGCGCACCGCCTCGTGCTCACCGGCACGCCGCTCGAGAACTCGGTGCTCGACCTGTGGAGCCTCTACGACTTCCTGATGCCGGGCTATCTCGGCACCGCGCAGGATTTCCGCGAGCGCTACGAGATGCCGATCACCAAGGAGCGGGACGCCGCGTCCATCGCGCGGCTCGGCAAACGCGTCAAACCGTTCCTGCTCCGCCGCCTCAAACGGGACGTGGCGAAGGACCTCCCGGCGAAGCTCGAGCAGATCGCCTGGTGCGACCTCACCCAGGAGCAGGCCGCCGTGTACCAGCAGCTGCTCGCCCACACGCGCAAGGAGGTCATGGCCGCGGTCGGTCAACAGGGCCTCGCGAAGAGCCGGATGCTCGTGCTGACCGCGCTGCTGCGGTTGAGGCAGGTCTGCTGCGACCTGCGCCTCCTGGCGAAGAAGGACGACGCGGAGGCGACGGGCCCGGCCGATCCGAGCGGCAAGCTTCAGCTCTTCGGCGAGCTGCTCGACGAGATCGTCGACGGCGGCCATCGCGTGCTCGTGTTCAGCCAGTTCACCTCCATGCTCGCGCTGGTGCGCGAGGAGCTGGCGGCGCGCGGACTGGACCACTGCTATCTCGACGGCTCGACGAAGGACCGCGGCGCGGTCGTGGAGCGGTTCCAATCCGACGAGACGGTGCCGGTGTTCCTGATCTCGCTGAAGGCCGGCGGCGTCGGTCTCAACCTCACGGCGGCCGACACGGTCGTCCACTTCGACCCCTGGTGGAACCCCGCCGTCGAGGACCAGGCGACCGACCGGGCTCACCGCATCGGCCAGACGCGCGTGGTGACGAACTACAAGCTCATCACCCGCGGCACGGTGGAGGAGAAGATCCTCAACCTGCAGCGCAAGAAGCGCGAGATCATCGCGGCGACGCTGACGGGCGAGGAGGCGTTCACCGAGTCGCTCAGCTGGGACGAGATCCAGGAGCTGCTGGGGTGACGAGGTGCGTGGTGATCAGTAAACAGTGATCAGTATCCAGTATTCAGTGCCCGGTCGCCCGCTGTCCCCGATTGGCGAACGTCTTCTGCTCACTGCTCACTGCTCACCGATAACTGCTCACTGATAACTCTCCCCCCTCTGTCCCCTCACGGGATCCTCAGCAGTTCCGCCTGGGTCCAGGAATCCTCGCGCTTCGCGGTCGCGGCGCGGGCGGCCTTGATGGTTGCTTCTTTCACCGGAGGCGCGGCGTGGCCCCACTCGCGGCGGATGTAGGTCAGGGCGTCGGCGATCTGCTGGTCGGTGAGCGCCTCGGCGAGCGCGGGCATGTTGAGCAGGTAGTTCACGCCTTTCACGGAGATCTCGTCGCGGACGCCGTGCAGCACGATGCGCGCGAGGCGTTGCTCGCTGCCGAGCACCCACTCGGAATCGCGGAGCGGCGGCGCCAGGCCTTCTTGTCCGTTGCCGTGCGGCTGATGGCAGGCACCGCAGACCACGGCGTAGAGCTCCTTGCCGCGGGCGAAGCTCGCCGCGTCGTCGCCTCCGAGCGCGGCGGCGGCGGGCGCGGCCGCGGCCATCCCTTGTTTGTCCGGCCATGCGAGCAACGGATCGATCCGTGCGATGAGGGACTTCACCTCGGTGGAATCGATGGTCCGCAGCGGGGCGACCGCTTTGGGTTCGGCGGGGAACCGCACCGGTCGGACGACCGGTGCCGGTTGTCCGGGCTTCGCCACCGGCACGGTCCCGGCGATGCCGCCGAGGATCGCGACCTGTTGCCAATCGCCGGGTTTCGGCATCGCGGCGAGGTCGAGCAGTCTCGCGATCTTCCCGGGGTCGCCTCCCAAGGTCACGCATCGGGCCAGGCCGGCGAGCAGCGGGGCATGGCCGTTCTTCATGGTCGCGCAGACCGGGTCCTGGACCAGCGACGCGAGGAAGTCGACCTCGCGTCCGGAGAGGCCGCTGATCACGGCGTCGAACCGCAGCTGGCTGGGGGCGGCGTTCATGAGCAGGACGCGCGAGATCGCTTCGGTCGCCGGCGTCCGGATCTCGCCGAGCGTGAGCAGGAGCTGGAGCTGCTCCTCGAGCGGGACGAACCCGGCGCGCTGGAGCACGAGGTTGATGGCGGCCTCTCGTTGCGGGCCTTTCAGGAATCCTTCGCTCAGCCGGAGCGCGGCGCCGCGGATCTTCGGCGCCGGATCATCGAGCGCGGTCGCCAAGGTCGCGAGGTCGAGTTCGCCGAGCCCTTCGAGCGTCCACAACGCGTGGAGGCGACCCGTCAGCGGCGCGGCGTCGCCGGCCCCCGCCAGTTTGCGGAGCTGAGGCACGGCCCCGGTCGCGCGGCGTTCGACGAGCATCTGCTGCGCGCGGTCGCGCCACCAGCCGTTGGGATGCGAGAGCTTGGCGACGAGCTCGTCCTCGGTGGGCTTCGCGCCCAGCCGGTCGCGTCCGACCGGCCGGCCCTCGCGGACGACGCGCCAGATGCGCCCCATGTCGACCGGCGATTGCAGGCCGCGCGACTCGATCTGCTTGCGGAGATAGCTGGTGAGGTAGATGTGGTGCTGGATCAGGCCGCGGTAGAGGTCGACGATGTAGAGCGCGCCGTCGGGGGCGTTGTGCAGGTTGACCGGGCGGAAACGTTCGTCGGTCGAGGTGAGGAACTCGCCGCCGGGATGGGCGTTGGTGGCGGTGAGGAGGCCGTCCTGGTTGGTGATGCGCTCGCGGCGGACCATGTTGCCGGTCGGTTCGCAGAGGAACACGTCCCCGACGGACTCCGGGCCGAACTGGTCGCCGCGGTAGACGACCGGTCCGCAGGCGCCGGTGAAGGTGGCGAGCTTGCCTTCGGGGGTGAGCTGGCCGGGCTGGTAGCCGCGGTTGACACCGGGATTGACGCGCGCGGTCCAGACCCTCAGGTCCTTCTCGATCTGCACGTTCGCGCCGAAGGCCGGTCGGAGGTCCGGATTGCGCGCGAGGTACCGGCTCTCCACCAGGTCGGCGCGGAGGGGATCGGAATTGGAGTTGTGGAAGAGCCGGCCGTGGTCGTCCTGGGAGAGCCCCCACTGTCCGCGGGAGAGGGTGGGTTCCTTGGCCCAGTTGGTGACGGATCCGCCGAGCCATCGGTAGCGCCAGGCGTGGTTGGCGGAATAGACCCAGTTGTCGAGCGCCCAGGTCGGGCTGTTGCTGGCGTGCTCGGGGTTGGCCTTGCGGCCGAGGCGCGGGTCGTCCTGGGCCGCGTAGTCGTCGGCGACCATCACCTTCTCATCGGCCTTGCCGTCGCCGTCGGTGTCGCGCGCGAACCAGAGCCGCGGCGGTTCGGCGACGACCACGCCGTCCTGGAAGAGCATGAGCGAGCGGGGCATCACCAGGCCTCCGAGGAAGACCGTCCGCTTGTCCATGCGGCCGTCGCCGTCGGTGTCCTCGAGCACGACGATGTTGCCGCTCGGTTCCTGCTCGCCGTGTCCGTCGGGCGTGGGCATGTAGCCGGTCATCTCGACGACCCAGAGGCGGCCCCGCGCATCGGCCTGCATGGCGACGGGCGAATGGACCAGCGGCTCCGCGGCGACGAGCTCCACCCGGAACCCGGGCGCGACGGCGAACGTCTTCGCCTCCTGCTCCGGGGTGAGGACCGGTGCGGGCGGGATGATGTCCCGGGGCACGAGCTCGCGCTGGACCTCGTTGGTCTTGTCGCCGTTCTGCGCCGCTGCCGTGAAGGCGAGGACGGCGGCGGCGAGCAGGCGGTGGATCGGATTCATGGACATGACGGGATACGGACGACCGACGCCGCGGGACGCGACGGGCTTCATCGGATCCTCCGGTCGGCTGGCGGCTGGCGGGAGTTAGGTACCCGCGTTCGGCGACCGAGCCAAGCCCGGTCGATGCGCGCGTGCGGACCGGAGAGGTGGAAGACCTCCGATCTTCAAGAATGGTTTTGACACCTCGCCGGACGTTCCGGCATCCATTGCTCCGTCCCGGGCGACCGGGACACTCATCAAGAGTGACGGAGGGAACGGCCCGTTGATGTCACGGCAACCGGTCGGACGGCAGTCCGATGACCAGGTGCCAAATCCGGTCCGGGACCCCAGCGATGGGGCGACGGCAAAGATGAGGAGAGCTGCTCCGCGTTTTCGCCCTCTTCTCATCCGCACGGGAAGCGGGCTTTTTCATGCCCGGGTCCCGTCGCCGCGGCGAGAGCGCGACAGGATAGCCATGAGCGACAAGCAAGGTTTCATGAAGGCGTTGAAGTGCCGCGAGTGCGGCCGCGAGGTCCCGCTCACCGCCACGCACGTCTGCGAGTTCGATTTCGGTCCGCTCGAGGTGGCCTACGACTACGAGCAGATCAAGAAGGCGTTGACCCGCGAGGTGATCTGTTCGCGTCCGCAGACCATGTGGCGATACCGCGAGCTGCTGCCGGTCGCGGGCGAGCCGACGGTCGGACGGCAGGTCGGCTACACGCCGCTCGTCAAGGCGGACCGCCTGGCCAAGGCGCTCGGCATCCGCGAGCTCTGGGTGAAGAACGACGCGGTGAACTACCCGACGCTGTCGTTCAAGGACCGCGTGGTCTCCGTCGCGCTGAGCCGTTCGGTCGAGCTGGGCTTCAAGACCGTCGCCTGCGCCTCGACCGGCAACCTCGCCAATTCCGTCGCGGCGAACGCGGCCGCGGCCGGCCTCGACGCGTACGTCTTCATCCCGTCCGACCTGGAGCTCGGGAAGGTCGTCAACTCGCTCGTCTACGGCGCGAACGTCATCGGCATCAAGGGCCACTACGACGAGGTGAACCGGCTTTGCGCCGAGATCGCGGGCAAGTACGGATGGGCCTTCGTCAACGTCAATATGCGGCCCTACTACGCCGAGGGCAGCAAGAGCATGGGCTTCGAGATCGCCGAGCAGTCGGGCTGGCGGATCCCCGAGCACACGGTGGTCCCGATGGCCTCCGGATCGTTGCTCACCAAGATCCACAAGGCGTACCAGGAGTTCACCAAGATCGGGCTCGTGCCGGCGTC
>CANGMH010000294.1 GCA_947454005.1 Verrucomicrobiota bacterium | reverse complement strand
GGACCGTCGCCCAGCCGGGATAGGTCTCGCGGTTGAGCGTCTCGCTCTCGGCGCGGATGGCGGTGGGATGCTCCAGTTTTAGCGCCATGAAGGGCAGGTTGGCGGTGTGGCAACCCATGTCGCCGAGCGCGCCGGTGCCGAAGTCCCACCAACCGCGCCACGCGAACGGATGATACGACGGATGATATGGCCGCATCGGCGCGGGTCCGATGAACTGTTCCCAATGGACGGTCGAGGGGATCGCCGGCCGGTCGGCCGGTCGCGCGATGACGGACGGCGCCTGCGGCCAGACGGGGCGGTTCGTCCACACGTGGATCTCGCGGACCGGGCCGATTGCTCCGGCGCGGATGACCTCGACGCCTTGGCGGAGACCGTTCTCGGCGGTCCCTTGGTTGCCCATCTGGGTCGCGACCTTGTGCTTGCGGGAAAGGTCGCGCAGCCAGCGGGCTTCCCACACGTCGTGGGTCATCGGCTTCTGCACGTAGACGTGGATGCCGCGCTTGATGGCCAGCGCGGCGGCGACGGCGTGCGTGTTGTCGGGCGTGCTGATGGTGACGGCGTCGACCTTGCCCTCCATCGCGTCGAACATCTTGCGGAAGTCGTGGAAGGTTCGGGCGCCGGGGAACTTCTTCAGCTTGGCCCCGAGCATCGTGTCGTCGCAGTCGCACAAGGCCACCACGTCGCCGAGGTTGCCGGCCTGGTCGATGTCGCCCGAGCCCTTGCCGCCGACGCCGACGCCCGCGATGCGGAGACGGTCGTTGGCGCCGAAGACACGCGAGGGCAGGAAGGTGAACGCGAACGCGGCGGCGGCGCTCGTGCCGATGAAGCTGCGGCGGGAGTAGTTCTGCGAGAAGGTGGGGCGCATGGCGGCGTGTTATTTATGGACCGAGGGGACGCGCGGAGCTTGGGACGTTCCGCCGTGCCCGACAAGCCCACAGCTGGGCCCGGACGTGATCCGACGTGGCGCGCATGGCAGCGGGGAGCGCGATGGATCCGTCGGCCCAAGAGTAAAAATCTGGAAAGCAGGAAAGCAGGAAAGCAGGAAAACCGCGGATTTGCCCCCTTCCGTTCCTGCTTTCCTGCTTTCCAGATTCTCTCCTCTTCTACCGAGCCGATCGCATTTCGCTGTATCGAAGCGCCGGGACCCGATCCAGCGAAACAGGAGGTTGCGGCCCTCCGAGAACCGTCCGCCGCTTCCGATCGCGAGCGATGGACGCGGTTGACCTCCGCGGATCCCGGTGCTGAGACTGCGGCATGGCCGACACCGAACTCCAGATCGAGAAACTCGTCACCGGGAACGGACCCGCCGCCCAGAAGGGCCGGCCGGTCACCGTCCACTATACCGGCCGGTTCACCGACGGCCGCAAGTTCGACAGCTCGGTCGACCGCAAGGAACCGTTCGTGTTCGTGCTCGGCGCGCGGCAGGTCATCGCCGGCTGGGACATCGGCGTCTCCACCATGTGCGTCGGAGACAAGGTGAAGCTCACCATCCCGCCGCACCTCGCCTACGGCCGCGCCGGTTATCCGGGAGCGATCCCGCCCGATTCGACCTTGGTCTTCGAGGTCGAGCTGATCGCGGTCGGTTGATCCGCCCGCGCCTACGCCGCCGCTAAGGTGGCGGACATCAGCCGCGCCGTTTGGCCCAAGCCAGCAGCGGCGACGCCTCCCCGCAATCCGGGCACGGTGTCGTGGCCGCCACCGACAGGCAGGTGGGGCAGGTGCCGTGCGTGGCGAAGGCGTCGGATGTCCCGCCGCAGGTCGCGCAGGTCCAGATCGGTCCGATGATCGGCGCCGTCCCGCATGCCGGGCAGGCATAGCCGTCCCGACGCGGGATCTTCGCCATCCGCATCATCGCCCGGGCCTGCATCCAGCCTTGGCGGCAGTTCAGCAGGATGAATCCGGACATCACGCCCATCCAGATCGACCGGTTGTAGACCGCCAACGCGAGCAACCCGGCCACGCCGGCGAACCCGATGAACGTCGCCGCCAACAGGCTCTTCGCCGGCCCGACGACGAACCAGAGCAGCGACCGGAGGATCTGTCCGCCATCCAGCGGATAGATCGGCAGCAGGTTGAACATCAACAAGCCGGCGTTGAGATAGACCATCGCCCAGAGGAACCCATAGGCGTCCGGCGCCGATCGTTCCCAGCCTTGGCTGGCCGCGACCGACGCGAGCACGAAGAAGACCGGCAGCAGCACGACGTTGACCAAGGGGCCCGCCGCGATGCTCCAAAGGTTCGCCCCCGGTCGCGGCGGCGCCGCGACGAACGCCACGCCGCCCAACGGCCAGAGCACGATCTGGTCCGCACGGCCGCCGACCTGGCGGCAGGCGAGCGAATGCCCGAACTCGTGCATCAGCACCGTGACGAACAGGGCGAGGTACTCGGCGATGTTCCAGGCCATCGACGAGTACTCGTGGGAACGGTTCTGGATCGAGATCCACGCGACCAAGAACCAGGACCAATGCAGATACACATCGATCCCGGCGAATCGGAACAGGCGGAAGGAACCTTCTCGGGTCGGCGTCACCGGCGGAACGTCGCGGCAAAGCCGGCGACCGGCAAGTCCCGCGGCCCGGGGCGACGCGATCGCCCCGGCGGATCACGGAGTCGCCGACGAGGTGTGGTCGTGGACGATGCGCCAGCCTTCGGGCGTGAGCAGGAAGAGCAACGTGAACAGGCCTTCTGGACGGTCCTTCTCCCGCTCCAACCGCCAATGGCCGAAGACCAGCGCGCTCGTCGGCGAGAGCTCGGTGACCTCGACGTCCGAGAAGGCCAGACGGCCCATCGCCGCGCGGTCGCCGTAACGCTTCACGTAGCGGTCGAAGACGGTCCGCCAACCGCGCGTGACCTCGCCGCCGGAAGCGAAGCGCGTGCCGTCGGCGCGGGCATAGCCGCGCATGAAGCCGTCGATGCTGCCGGAGTTCCAGTCCGCGACCTGCTGCTCGAGCACCGCGCGGACGTGGCCCTCGGGCGTGGTCGGCCGCGCATCTTTGCCGTGCTGGCAACCGGTGGCGAGGAGCAGCGCGCCCAGGAGCGGCGCGAGAGGGCGGCGAGGGTTCATGACAGGATCCCGCGGACGACCTCGCCGTGGACGTCGGTGAGGCGGCGGTTGATGCCGTTGTGGTAGAACGTGAGCTTCTCGTGGTCGATCCCCAGGAGATGCAGGATCGTGGCGTGGAAATCCGGGATGGTGACCTTGTCCTCCGCGGCGAAATACCCGATCTCGTCGGAGGATCCGTGGTGGTGTCCCGGCTTCACGCCGGCGCCGGCGAGGAAGCAGGTGAACGCGGAGGGATGATGGTCCCGGCCGGGCGAACCGATGCCTTGCGTCGCCGGGCTGCGGCCGAACTCGGTGGACCAAACGAACAAGGTGTCGTCCAGGAGCCCGCGCTGCTTCAGGTCCTGGATGAGCGCGGCGACGGGACGGTCCATGGTGGCGGCCTGGGTGTCGTGGTTCTCCTTCAGGTTCTCGTGGCCGTCCCAGTTGATGCGCGGGCTGCCGAAGGCCCCGCCGTTGATCACCTGCACGAAACGCACGCCGCGCTCCAGGAGCCGCCGGGCCATGAGGCAGTTCCGGCCGAACCCTTTGTTCGCCGGGTCGTCGATGCCGTAGAGGCGCTTGGTCGCCTCCGATTCCCCGTCGAGACCGGTGGCCTCCGGGATGCTCGATTGCATGCGCGCCGCGAGTTCGTAGGACCGGAGCCGCGCGGCGAAGCCGGCGTCCCCGGCGTTGGCCTCGGCGAAACCCCGGTCCATCGCGGCGAGCATCCCGAGGTCGGCGGCGCGGGCCTCGGCGGTGACGGACGCGGGCGTGCGGAGATCGGAGATCGGGTCGCCGGACCGCGTGCGGAACGGTACGCCCTGATGGTTCGCGGGGAGGAATCCCGAGGTCCAGTTGATCGAGCCGCCCGCGGGCAGCCCCCGGGGATCGGGCAGCACGACGAAAGCGGGCAGGTTCTCGTTCTCGGTGCCCAGCCCGTAGCTGAGCCACGCGCCCATGCAGGGGAAGCCGTTCAAGGTGAACCCGCTGTTCATCTGGAAGGTCGCCGGCGTGTGGTTGTTGCTCTTGGCCGTCATCGAATGGATGAAGCAGAGGTCGTCGGCGCAGTTCGCGAGGTTGGGCAGCAGGCTGCTCACCCAGCTCCCGCTCCGGCCGTGCTGGCGGAACTCGTAGACGCTCTTCATCAGCTTCCCCGGTTGGCCGAAGAAACCGAGGTTCTCGCCTTTCCCTTCGAGCGACCGGCCGTCCATCCGCGCCAGCTCGGGCTTGTGGTCGAAGGTCTCGATGTGGCTCACGCCGCCGCAGCAGAAGATCTGCACCACGCGCTTGGCCTTGGGCGCGAAGCGGGGCGGACGGGACGCCGCCGGCGCGGGGGCGGGGATGCCGGCGCGGGCCTGTTCGCGGCTGAGAAGCCAGGCGAGCGCCACGCTGCCGATGCCGTTCGCGCCGGCCGAGAGGAAGTGCCGCCGTGACAGGAGCGGCGACATCGCGCCGGGGTCGGGCGGCCGATGGAGGCGTTCAGCGGACATAGACGAATTCGGTGGAGTTGAGCAGCACCCAGCACACGTTCACCAGCCCGCGCTCCCGGGCGGCGGCCAAGGCGCGGGCCTGTTCGTCGGGCGTCGCGGCGCGTCCGAGCGCGAGCCGGTAGGCCTCGCCGACGGCGAGCGACAGGTCGCCGCCGGCGAGACGACGCGAACGTTCGGCGAGGCCGCCGGCCTGGCGTTGGACGAACGAGCTGTTCATCAGCCCGAGCGCCTGCAACGGCGTGGTGGTGACGCCGCGGCGCGGTGTCTTCACCGACGGGTCGGGGCAATCGAACGCGTCGAGCAGAGGCTCCTTACCTGAGTTGATGTTCATCCGGTACACCGTCCGCCGGTTGTTCTCCGCGTCGCCCTTGTCGAAGAGATGGTAGAACATCGCGCCGTATTCGCTGGTGGTGAACGGGCGGAAGCTCGGACCACCGAGCTGGAGGTTGAGGTCCCCGCTGACCGCGAGCATGGAATCGCGCACGGCCTCCGCTTCGAGACGTCGCGGCGGGAACCGCCAGAGCAGCGCGGCGTCGGCGTCCTTGGCCGCGGCTTCGGGCCGGTGCGCGGAGGACTGGCGGTACGTCGCCGAGGTCACGATGGTCCGGTGCAGGGCCTTCAGGCTCCATCCGCCGGCGACGAACTCCGAGGCGAGCCGGTCGAGCAGTTCCGGATGGCTCGGCCGCGCGCCGCTCGCGCCGAGGTCGCTCGGGGTCGCGACCAGGCCCTGGCCGAGATGCGCCTGCCAGACGCGGTTGACCATCACGCGGGCGGGCAGGGGGTTCCGCGGATCGGCCAGCCACGCGGCGAAGCCGATCCGGCGCGCGGCCTCCGGCGCGTCGGGCGCGAGCCCGAGGTCCGCGGGCAAGGTCGCGACCGCGGAGAGCGCGGACGGTGCGACGATCTCGCCGGGGTTCTTCACATCGCCGCGCTTGAGGGCCTTCGTCGGCGCGGGCTGCTCGCGTTTCCCGGCGTAAACCGTCATGACCGGCCTCGCGCTGGCGGCGATCGCTGCCTGGGCCTTCTTGGCGCGGGACATGGCGTCTTCCCGCGCGCGGCGCCGGGCCGGGTCGAGGCCGGCGAGGATCATGTCCTGCGTGATCGAG
>CANGMH010000293.1 GCA_947454005.1 Verrucomicrobiota bacterium | reverse complement strand
TGCTCGTGGTCGTGACATGGGGGCAGGTTCGCGGATGGGATGCGCGGAAGTCGAGCGCTCTGCGGGCCGGCCGGCAGGTCCGGTGCCGCCCCGACCCGTCACGACTTGATGTCGCGCGCCTGGAACGCCGCGGCGCCGATGGCGAAGAAGCTCACGTTGAAGCCCGCGAGCAGGCAGAGCGATTCGATGATCCGGGTGGTCGGCGCGGGCTGGAGGAACACCCATTGCCACAGGTTGAGATGATGGGTGATGAACCAGCCCTTGTAGTCGGCGAACCACGGGATGTTCATCAGGATCCCGTTCGCGAAGAGCACGGACAGCGCGAGGATCGTCGCCGCGGCCGGCTTCATGTTGAAACACGAGAACATGAACCCCAGCCCCATCACGCTGACCGCCTTCGTCGCCAGGAGCAGATGCGCCAGCGCATAGCGCCAGAGCCCTTCGCTGGCGCCGAAGAGACTGAAGCCGCCGCGCGGACCGTCCCCGTCGATCTGGGTGGCGAACAGCCCTCCCTGCGGGAACCACAGCGAGGCGAAGGCGAGCCCGAACACGCCGAGGCACACCGACAGGAGCAGCGCGAACAACGAGCCGGCGAGCCACTTCAGAGCGAGCAGCCGGAGCCGGGAGACGGGCCTCGCCAGGATCATCCGCAGCGTGCCGTCCTCGGCCTCCTTGGCCACCAGGTCGCCGCCGACGAGCGCGACGTAGAGCGGCAGCAGCAGATAGGCGATGGGGATCACCACGATGGTGGCGATGGTCTCGGCCGTGATGAAATCCGCGGCGGGATATCCGCCGCCTTCCAGGGCGCGCCGGATGCCGGTCGAGGCCTTGCTGAAGCGGAACATCAGGACCACCGCGTTCTGCGCTAGCAGGAACACTCCGAAGCCGATGAAGGTCCGCTTCTTGCCGAAGAGCTTCCAGAGCTCGTGCTTCAGTTGGATCAGGAACATCGGGAGGGAACGGGGAAAGGCGAAAGCGGAGGCGAGGTGGCGGGGTTCGTGGTCAGGCATCCGGCGTCCGGCGTCCGGCAGCCGGTGCCTCCTGCCTCATCAGCGACAGGTAGAAATCTTCGAGCGTCGGTTTCTCCGTGGCGATCTCGTGGACGGGGAACCCCAGCTCGACCAGGCGCCGGACGACATCCGAGGTGGCGGCACCTTCGGCGAGCGCGATGGCTCCGTCGTCGCGGTCCGCGACGACCAGCTTGGCGGCTCGCAGCTCCACCACGGCGGCTCCAAGGTCGCTCGTCCGCAGCCGAACCCAGCTCCGGGCGCGCCGGGCCTCGGCCAAGGTGCCGTCGAAGACCTTCCTGCCCTGGTTCATCACGGCGATCCGCGAGCAGAGCTGCTCGACCTCGCTGAGCAGATGCGACGAGAGCAGGATGGTGAGGCCGAGCTCGGCATGGAGTCGCCGGATGGTCTCGCGCATCTCGTGGATGCCCTCGGGATCGAGGCCGTTGGTCGGTTCGTCGAGGATGAGCAGGTCCGGTCCCGGCAACAACGCCTGGGCGAGCGCGAGCCGGGCCCGCATCCCGTGCGAATAGGTGCGGACCTTCGAGTCCTCACGCCCCGTCAGGCCGACCCAGGCCACGACCTCGCGGATCCGCGCGGGCGAGGTGGGGGCGGTGTAGCCGGAGAGGATCTCGAGGTTGGTCCTGCCGCTGAGGTAATCGTAGAAGACCGGCGCCTCGAAGATCGCGCCCACCTTGGCGAGGGCCTTGGCGCGGTCGCGGAGGACGTCGTGGCCGCAGACCTCCACCTCGCCCGCGGTGGGCCAGACCTGTCCGAGCAACATGCCGATGGCCGTGCTCTTGCCCGCGCCGTTGTGGCCGAGCAGGCCGAAGACGGCGCCGCGCGGGACGTGGAGGTCGAGGGCGTCCACCGCGAGGCGCGCGCCGAAACGTTTCTGCACCCGGGCGAGCTGGATCATGGGCGGTTCATGGCGGGGAAGGCTCCGTCTCCAGCGCGAAGAATGTCTTCACCGCGCCGTCGGCGTACAGGTGGTTCTTGCCCTTGCCCGGGCCGCGGGCCGCGTGGAAATCGGCGGCGTCGCTGAAGAGCGCGACACCGTTCTCCTTCACCGGCATGCCGAAGATCCGCAACGCGTCCGCGCGCTGGCCGTTGAGCAGGAAGTTCCAGAAGTAGCTCGACCCGGTGTCCTCGAAGAACCGCTGGCGATCGCTCGGACACCGCAGCACGCCCCCGCCCCCGAGGTGCCGGGAGAGCACCGTGGCGATCGCGACCTCCGGGGCCGGCAAGGCGCCGCGGGGACGGTTCTGCATCGTCGGCATGCGGCCGCCGTCCTCGTCGAGGTAGCCGCGCAAGGCGATGCCGAGCTGCCTGAGGTTCGAGAGGCAGGCGGTGGCGCGGGCGCGCTCGGTGCCCTTGCCGAGCGCGGGGAGCAACAGACCGGCGAGCACCGCGATGATGGCGATGACCACCAACAGCTCGACGAGCGTGAAGGCGTCCCGTCGCATCACGGACCGGGACGGCGTTGGCGCATCTCGCGGAAGAGCTGGCCGCTCTCCATCGACCGCTGCATCTCCTCCAGCATCGGCGCGAGCTCGGCCTTCATCTGCGCCGAGCCGGTGTCGTAGAAGGTCTTGAGCCCGATCTGGACGGCCTTCTCCCGGAGCTCGGGCGGGAGCTCCGCGGGTTTGTCGGCGGCGTCGGTGGACGCGACTTCGTCGGGTCCGGCCTGTGCGGCTTTCTCGCGCTGCTCGCGCATCCGCTTCACCGAATCGTCGACGGCTTTGCGGCGCTTGTCGGCGGGCATCTGCTCGAAGGCGGTGAACATCTGCTGGAACCCGGACGGCATGGTCGCCTCCATGAAGCCGGTCTTCTCGGCGTCGGTCATCGCCGCGAACCACTTGGCCATCTCGCCGTCCAGGCGCGCCTCGCGGCGTTCCTCCAGCGTCAGGGCGTTGAGCATCTTGGCCAGTTCGCGGAGCACCTCGGCGCGCTGCGGACCGGTCAGCTTGGAGAAGTCGACCGAGTGGAGGAACGCCCGGACTTTCTCCGGCGTCGGCTTGAGGTGACGGGCCAGGCTGAAGCCGCCGAAAGCCAGCCCCCACGCCGTCGCGAGCACGGCCAAGGCGATGGCAAAAGGGCGGCTGCGGGGCGGCATCGGACGAAGCTAGCGGGCGGTCCCGGAGCTGCCAACCGATAGGCACAACAAAAATCCCTTGCACCGAAGGCGCTGGTTCCTATGCTGCTCGCTCTTTTACGAAGGCAATCGAAGGCTATTTATGCGTCGTCCGAAGGGAATCAAAACCAAGAAATCCGTCTCCAAGCGGTTCAAGATCACCGCTGGCGGCAAGGTGATGGCTCGCCATTCCGGCATGCGCCATCTTCTTTCCGGCAAGAACTCGAAGCGTCGCCGTCGCCTGAGCAAGTCTTTCGAGCTCAGCCCGACCGACGTCTACAAGATCAAGCAGAGCCTCCCCTGGAGCCACTGATCTCGAACCCACGCTGAACCTCCCATTTATCCAAGACCATGCGCGTCACTAACGCAGTTGCTTCCCGCCGTCGCCGTAAACGGATGCTGGAGATGGCCAAGGGCTATCGCCTCAAGCGGAGCAAGCTCTACCGCTACGCCAGCGATGCCGTCGACCACGGCCTCCAGTACGCCTACCGCGATCGCAAGACCAAGAAGCGCAACTACCGCTACCTCTGGCAGATCCGCATCAACGCGGCGGCCCGTGCCGGTGGCATCACCTACAGCCGCTTCATCGAAGGCCTCAAGGCCGCGAAGTGCGAACTGGACCGCAAGGCCCTCGCCGATCTCGCCGCCACCGACGCCCCGGCGTTCACCAAGCTCATCGAGCTCGCCCAGAGCGCGTTGAAGGCCAAGGTCGCCGCCGCCGCGACCGCGTCTGCCGCGGCCTGAGCCTCGCTCCAGCCCCACCTTCTCGACGGGCGGCCTTGATCGGCCGCCCGTTTTTTCTTTGTCGCAGCCCGGAACAGCGGGGAGCGGCAAAAGGAAGAAGGAAATGGAGCTGAGCGCCGGGCGAAGTGGATCTTTCTTTTTCCCTTTTCCTTCTCTCTTTTTCCTTGGCTTCGCCCCCCGCGTCTTCGTTCTGCTGGCTTCCGCCGACCGGATCCTGAATCCTCCCCGCCCATGTCCCTGCTCGACCGCATCGAGTCCGTGAAACAGGCCGCGCTCCAAGAGCTCCGCGCCGCCCAAGATCTCCCGTCGCTCGAACGGGCCAAAGGCGCCTTCTTGGGCGGCGAAGGCCAGTTCACCGCGCTGATGAAGGAGCTCGGCACCTTGGCGAAGGATGTCCGGCCCCTCGCCGGGAAATCGATCAACGCCGCCAAGCAGGAGATGGAGGCGGTGGTCGCCGAGAAACGCGCGGACCTGGAACTCCGCGCCGCTCTGCCGAAGGAGCCGACCGATTTCACGTCGCCCGGACGCCGTCGCGCGCTCGGACGCCTGCATCCGCTCACGCAGGTGACCGACGACATCATCAAGGCCTTCCGCCGGCTCGGGTTCGCCGTCGCCGACGGCCCGGAGATCGAGGACGAATACCACTGCTTCGATGCGCTGAACACGCCGGCCGACCATCCCGCCCGCGACGCGCAGGACACCTTCTACGTGGCCGCCGGCGGCGAGCCCGGTCCGCGCGGGACAAAGCTTCCCCTGCTCCGCACCCACACCTCGTCGGTGCAGATCCGCGCGATGAAGTCGCAGCCGCCACCCATCCGCATCATCGTGCCCGGCCGCGTCTACCGCCGCGACAACGCGGACGCCACGCACAACCCCACCTTCCACCAGATCGAGGGCCTCTACGTGGACAAAGGGGTCACCGTCGGCGACCTCAAAGGCACGGTCGAGGCCGTGTTCAAGGAGCTGCTCGGCGACGACGTGAAGCTCCGCTTCCGTCCGCACTATTTCAGCTACACCGAGCCGAGCCTGGAGATCGATTTCACCAACGCGCTGGTGAAGAAGCTGGGCAAGGACTGGCTGGAGATCGCCGGCTGCGGGATGGTGCATCCGCAGGTCTTCGAGAACGTGGGCTACGATCCCGAGGTGTGGAGCGGTTGGGCGTTCGGCTTCGGCATCGAACGCATCGCGATGCTCCGCTACGGCATCACCGACATCCGCCTCTTCTACGAGAACGACGTGCGGTTCCTGAAGCAGTTCTGAGCCGGGTCCGCGCGGCGCTCAGGCCCCGTCGGCCAGTTCGACGACCGCCTTGCGGTAGGCTTCGTGCAGCTGCTTCGTGATCGGCGATCTGCGGAGCGAATCCCCATCGAGCCGGGTCGCCGGCACGATCTCCAGCGAACTCGTCGTGAGGAAGACGCCTTCCGCCTCCTGCAATTGCCCGGGAGCGCAGCTGCGTTCCGACGTCGGCAGGCCCAGCCCTCGCGCCAGCCCGACCACGAAGGCCCGCGTCACGCCGGCTAGTAGACCGTCCGCGAGCGGTGTCGTGCAGACCACGCCGTGCTCGATCCAGAACAAGTTGCTGCTCGCCGCCTCGGCGAATCGGCCGTCGGTGTTGAGCAGCAGCGCCTCGTCCGCGCCCCTTTCCTCCGCTTCCGCGCGCGCGAGCACCTGGGCGAGCTTGTACGCGGTCTTGAACGTGGCCAGCCGGTCGCCGGCCGGGACGCGGAACGACGACGTCGCCAGCGTCCAGCAGACCGGGTCCGCCGGATC
>CANGMH010000292.1 GCA_947454005.1 Verrucomicrobiota bacterium | reverse complement strand
GGACCCGGAGAAGCCCGTCTTGGCCGGGCATTTCGACGCAGGCGGTGTGATCAACGATGCCCGCGCCGTGCAGATCGGCAGCATCGCGGCCTCGATGTACGCGCTCATCGCCGACGGCAAGAACGGCCTCCGGGTCGTCCAGATGATCTCGCCCGAGAACGTCCCGGGCCATTACGGCTTCAGCCCCCGCCCCGAACCGAAGCTCATCGCCACCTATCCGACCCGCACGCCCGCCGTCGCGGTCGGACGCGGGCTCGACCGCGACCGCGTCGTCGACGAGAGCGGCGGCCAGACCGTGGTGTTCGGACGGCGCGGCAGCCGACCGTTCAACGAGGACGAGTTCGGGCTGCTGCTCCGCCATCTCGATCCCGCCACCGGCAAGCACACCGGCCCGCGCTTCACGGTCGAGGACCTCACGCACAAAGGCCAGGCCGCGAAGACCAAGTCCGGCATCGAGCTCGCGCCGACATTGCCGTTCCGGGGCGAACCCGAACCCGCGCCCGCCCCGGTGATGGCCGGCGAACGCCTGAGCAGGAGGGGCCGATGAAGAACGCGTTCGCCATCGCCGCCGCGCTCGGCCTCGGGATCGTCGCCGCATCCGCGGCCGACGCCGTGCGGACGCTCGCCGGAGCCGCCCAGGTCCCGGGCCACGTCGACGGCGTCGGCGCACTGGCGCGTTTCTCCGACCCCGCCGGTCTCGCGATCGATGCCCAAGGCAACGTCTGGATCGCCGATTCCGCCAACCACTGCCTGCGCAAGCTCACCGCGGCCGGGATCGTGACCACGATCGCCGGCCGTCCGGGCAACGCGGGCAGCGACGACGGTCCCGCGGCGACCGCTCGCTTCGACACGCCGTCCGCCCTCGCCGTGGCCAAGGACGGCACGGTCTTCGTCAGCGACACCGGCAACCACACGCTCCGGCGCATCGCCCGCGACGGCTCGGTGTCCACCTTGGCTGGATTTCCTGGCGACTCCGGCGCGACCAATGCCGTCGGCCGCGCCGCGCGCTTCAGTTCGCCGCTCGGCATCGCCGTCGCCAAGGACGGCGCGCTCTTCGTCGCCGATTCGGCGAACCACGCCATCCGCCGCATCGGCGCGGACGGGACGGTGACGACCTTCGCAGGAGCGACCGAGGAATGGGGTGCGGCCGACGGCAAGGCCGCCCAAGCACGGTTCGAAGGACCGGTCGCCCTGGCCTTCGGGCCGACCGGCGCGCTGTTCGTCAGCGACGCGTTGAACCACGCCGTCCGCCGGGTGGCACCCGACGGGACGGTCACGACCTTTGCTGGCAAGCTGGGCGAAGATGGATTCGCCGACGGGCCGCCCGGCACCGCGCGACTCGGGAAACCGGCGGAACTCGCCTTCGACGCCCGCGGCGACCTCTACGTCGTCGACGCGTTCCATCACACGCTCCGCAGGATCGCGCCCGACGGCACCCTGTCGACCGTCGCCGGTCTGGCCGGATCCGACGGCGACACCGACGGCACCCACCGCGCCGCGCGCTTCTTCAACCCCTACGGCCTCGCGACGACGTCCACCGGAGCGCTCGTCGTCGGCGACACCTACAACCAGTTGGTCCGCGAGATCGCCGCACCGTTCGCCTTGGTCGCGCGCAAGGCCGCGGACGGCACCGCGGTGGTCCGGTGGGAAAGCACCTCGGGCAAACGCTACCGGGTGCTCCGGAGCGATGGCCTGACGGCACCTTGGCAAGAGCTCGGATCACCGGTCACCGCGACGTCGGAGACCACCGAGGCCACGGATCCGTCGACGACCTCGGTCCGCTTCTATCAGGTCGAACGCCTCGATTGAGGCGTCTTACCGGATCCCGGCGTCACCGCAGCCGGTCGGCGCCCCGCCGTTCGATGGAACTTGCGCCGTGGATGGTCGGGGTTCCGACACGTAACGTGCTTTTGACAAAGACACCTGCCGTGGCACGCTCGGCCGCAGGTCGGACCCAGCCGCGGGCCTCTTCGCATCCTCAATGAAAGCAGTCGTCATCTCCAACCGCCGTCGGGAAAACGCCAGCGCCGGCGTGGTCATCCTGATCTTCCTCGCCGTCTCCCTCTGCATCCTCAGCGTCTACCAATGGACCGACCAGCGCCGGCTCATCTCGATGGTCGAAGCCGAGCGCCGATCGAAGTTGGACCTGAACACCAGCATCCAAGAGAAGGAGCAGACCGCGAAGCGCTACAGCGAGGAGATCTCCCGCCTCGAATCCGATCGGAAGGACCTCGACGCGTCGGTGAAGACGAACAAGGTCGAGGTCGGTCGCCTCAAGGCCGAACTCAAGAAGGCCGAGTTCGAGGTCGCTAAAGCGACCAACCAGGCGGCCGCCTACAAGAAAGCGTTCGACGACGCCAACGAATCGATCAAGCAGCAGAACGATGCCGTGAAGGCCCAGAACGAGTCGTACAAGAAGCTGGTCGAGGAGCGGAACGAGTTCGCCGCGAAGGTCAACAAGGCGATCGAGGAGCAGAACAAGACCACCACCGCCTACAACGAGCTGGTCGACCAGCTCAAGAGCGAACGTGCCGCCGCGGCCGCGGCCCAGGAGAAGAAGTAGCATCAGCGTCTTGGGTCTAAGGTTTCAGGTTTCAGGTCTCAGGTTTCAGGTCGTCGCCGTTCAACGTCCGACGTCCAGTTATCCCGACCTGAAACCTGAGACCTTAAACCTGAGGCCTGGAACTTCGGCGCTCCCGCGAGACCGGATCCTTGCCCCGGCACTTCCCGCCTCGGCAGAGTTCCGCGCATGGATTCCCTGCGACTCGGGCTCATCGGAATGGGCAACATCGGCCGCCACCACGCGGCCTATCTTCTCGACGGAAAGGTCCCGCGCTGCGTCGTGCGTTCCGTCTGCTCGACCTCTCCCGGCAAACTCGAGGATTATCGGGCCCGGGGCGTGTCGGTGTCGGGCGACGCCTCGGCGCTGATCCGGTCGGGCGAGATCGACGCGGTGCTCATCGCCACCCCTCATTACCAGCACACATCGCTCGGGATCGAGGCGCTGGAGGCAGGTCTGCACGTCATGGTCGAGAAACCCGTCTCGGCGCACAAAGCCGACGCGGAACGTCTCCTGGCCTGCGCCGCGAGGCATCCGCGGCAGGTGCTCGCCGGCATGTTCCAGCTCCGCGTCGAGCCGCGCTACGCGCGTCTCCGGGACCTCATCGCCTCAGGTCGTCTGGGAACCGTCCAACGCGTGAGCTGGCTCATCACCGACTGGTTCCGGACCGACGCCTACTACGCCAGCGGCGGCTGGCGAGCGACGTGGCGCGGCGAAGGCGGCGGCGTGCTGCTCAACCAGTGCCTTCACAACCTCGATGTGCTCACCTGGCTGCTCGGGATGCCGTCGCGCGTCCGCGGCTTCGCCCAGCTCGGCCGTTGGCATGACATCGAGGTCGAGGACCAGGTCACCGCGTATCTCGAGTGGGCCGACGGCCCGACCGGCGTCTTCATCACCAGCACCGGGGAAGCGCCGGGCACCAACCGGCTGGAGATCGCCGGTTCGCGCGGCAAGGTGGTCCTCGAGGACGACCGGATCACCTTCACCGAGAACGGCGCCGACGCGCTGGAATGGAGCCGCACGGCGACCGTGGGTTTCAGCAAGCCGCCGGTCACCGTGGCCGACGTGCCGTTCACCAACCATCCGGCACCGCACGCCGCGCTGATGGAGAACTTCACCGCCGCCGTCCTCGACGGCGCGCCGCTCATCGCCCCCGGATCGGACGGCATGAGATCCGTCGAGCTCGCGAACTCGATCGTGCACTCGTCGCTGCTCGGTCAAACGGTCGACCTTCCCCTCGACGGCGCGGCCTGGGAAAGCCAGCTCGCCCGCCTCGTGTCGGGATCCCGGTCCGAAAAAAAGGTCCGGGAGATCTCCGCGGACGATTTCGCGCAATCGTTCCGGCGCTGATCCCGGGCCTCACCGGCTCGGCCGCCAACTGCCGCCGCGCGGTGCCGCGGCTCCACTGCGTCCGCCACCACCGCCGCCGCCACGCCGTCCACCGCCGCCGCCACCGCGCTGGCCTTGTTGCTGGCGCGGACGGCGTTCTTCGGAGCCGGGTTCGTTGGCGGGGGCCGAGGCGTTGTAGTCGAAGCCCTCGGCGCGTTTGCGCACGATGCCCCGGTTGATGAAGCGCTCCAGCGACCGCAGTTCGCCCTGGTCCTCGGGCGTGACGAAGCTGATGGCGTCGCCGATGGCGTTCGCGCGGCCGGTCCGACCGATGCGGTGGACGTAGTCCTCCGCGTGCATCGGGAAGTCGTAGTTCACGACGTGCGAGATGCCGTCGACATCGATGCCGCGCGCGGCGATGTCGGTGGCGACGAGCACGCGGACCGCGCCGGACTTGAAATCCGCGAGCGCCTTGAGGCGCTGGTTCTGCGAGCGGTTCGAATGGAGCGTGGCGGACTTGATGCCGCAGCTCTCCAGCTTGCGGGCGATGCGGTCGGCTCCGTGCTTCATGCGCGAGAACACGAGCACCATGTCGAGGCTCGGGTCCTTGAGCAGATGGACGAGCAGCGAGGGCTTCAGGTGCTTCGGCACCTCGTAGACGAACTGCGCGACCGTCTCAGCGGGATTCGAGCGCCGGCCGATCTGGACGGTCTTGGGCGAGCGCTGGAACTCGTGGGTGAGGGCCTCGATCTCCTTCGAGAGCGTGGCCGAGAACATCAGCGTCTGCCGCTTCGGCGGCATGGCTTTGACGATGCGGCGGATCGAAGGGAGGAAGCCCATGTCGAGCATCCGGTCGGCCTCGTCGAGCACGAGGAACTGGAGCCCGGAGAAATCGCCGCAGCCGCGTCCCATCAGGTCCAGCAAGCGACCGGGACAGGCGATCACGATGTCGGTCCCGGACCGGAGCGCGCGCATCTGCGGCGTCTCGCCGACGCCGCCGAAGACGGTCGCGACGCTCAGCGGGAGGTGCTTGGCATAGGCGCGGACGTTCTCCTCGATCTGCACGACCAGCTCGCGGGTCGGCGCGAGCACGAGCACGCGCGTTCCCCGGCGTCCGCCGGCGGCGAAGATCGCCGACAACCGGGTGAGGATGGGCAACGTGAAGGCCGCGGTCTTCCCCGTGCCGGTCTGGGCGATGCCGATGAGGTCGTTGCCCGCGACGATCGGCGGGATGGCGGCGGTCTGGATCGGCGTGGGTTCGGTGTAACCCGCTTCTTGGACGGCTTTGAGGATCTTGGGATCGAGCCCGAGCTCTTGGAACGACATGCGGGGGACATACTGGGCCTTCGCCCCGGGATAGCACGCCTATAACGCGACGTGGCCACGGACGCCGGGGTCTGCGACGGTCCCCTGCATGGACCTCCGCATCGCCCGCCCTGTCGCCGTCGTCCTGGCGGCGCTCGTCTTCGCATCCGTTCTCCGCGCCGAGGACACCTTCACCGTCGAGTACCCGGCGTCCGACCGGCCGGGCGAGCTCGCCGTGCCGTCGACGTTCCATGTGTGGCTCCCGCCGGGCACGGGACGGATCCGCGCGGTGATCGTCCACCAGCACGGATGCGGCGACGGCGCGGAGAACTCGGGCGAGACCGCGGCGCTCGACCTTCAATGGCGCGCCCTCGCCGCGCGCCACGGCGCCGCCCTGCTCTCGCCGCACTACCACGCCGGCGACCGCGCCGAGTGCCGGCTCTGGTGCGATCCGCGCAACGGTTCGGGCGACG
>CANGMH010000291.1 GCA_947454005.1 Verrucomicrobiota bacterium | reverse complement strand
GCTCTGCCGAAGGACTTCCCTTACAAGCCGCGGCCCGAGGCTTCGGGACAACGCTTCGTCGCGGGCTCGGGCGCCCCGGCCGCCCCTGGGTTCGGTCCCGGCCAACGGGCGCAGGAATTGGCCCCGGACGAGGCCGGCTGGCGGAAGCAGATCGAGCGCGACCTCGACCCGACCCGGCGTCCGGCTCCGCAGGAGAGCGCGCCTTGGATCATCCGCACGGCGCTCTGCGTCGAGCCGCGCGACGGTCGTCTGCACGTCTTCCTGCCGCCGGTCGAGACCACCGAGGATTACCTCGACCTCGTCGCCGGCGTCGAGACCGCGGCGACCGAGCTGGGATTGCCCCTGATCATCGAAGGCGAGGCGCCGCCGCGCGACCCGCGCCTGAACAAGCTCGCGGTGACGCCCGACCCGGGCGTGATCGAGGTCAACATGCATCCCAGCAAGTCCTGGGACGAGCTCGTCGAGCGCACCACGGTCCTCTACGAGGAAGCCCGGCAGACCCGGCTGGGCACGGAGAAGTTCATGGTCGACGGACGCCATACCGGCACCGGCGGCGGCAACCACATCCTCATCGGCGGCGAGACCCCGGCGGATTCGCCGGTGCTACGGCGCCCCGACCTGTTGCGGTCGTTGCTCGCATACTGGCAGAACCATCCGTCGTTGAGCTGGCTCTTTAGCGGCCTCTTCATCGGACCGACCTCGCAGGCGCCCCGCGTGGACGAGGCGCGCAACGACTCGCTCTACGAGCTCGATGTCGCCTTCCGGCAGCTGCCCGGCGCCGGCCAGTGGACGCCGCCTTGGCTGGTCGACCGCGTGTTCCGCAACCTGCTGACCGATTCCAGCGGCAACACCCATCGTGCCGAGTTCAGCATCGACAAGCTCTATTCGCCCGACGGTCCGGGCGGGCGTCTCGGGCTGGTCGAGATGCGCGCCTTCGAGATGCCGCCGCACGCCCGGATGAGCCTCGCGCAGCATCTGCTCCTGCGCGGTCTCGTGGCGAAGTTCTGGAAGGAACCGTACACCAACGGCCTCGTCCGCTGGGGCACGGACATCCACGACCGCTGGATGCTGCCGCACTTCTGCGAGACGGATCTCGGCGACGTCATCCGCGACCTGCGGGAGGCCGGCTATCCGTTCGAGGCGGAGTGGTTCAAACCGCACCTCGAGTTCCGTTATCCCCGCATCGGCGACTTCGCGCAGCGCGATGTCCATGTCGAGCTGCGCACGGCGCTCGAACCGTGGCATGTGCTGGGCGAGGAACCGGCAGGCGGCGGGACGGTGCGCTACGTGGACAGCTCCTTGGAACGGCTCCAGGTGAAGGCCCGGGGCCTCGTGGGCGACCGTTTCGTCATCACCTGCAACGGCCGCCGTGTGCCGCTCCATCCGACCGGGACGAACGGCGAGTCCGTCGCCGGCGTGCGTTACCGCGCCTGGCAGCCGCCCAATTGTCTCCAGCCGACCATCCCGTCGCACGCCCCGCTGGTGTTCGACCTGCACGACACCTGGAACGAGCGTTCGCTCGGCGGCTGCACCTACCACGTCGCGCATCCGGGCGGCCGAAACTACGACAGCTTCCCGATCAACAGCTACGAGGCCGAGAGCCGTCGGCTCGCGCGCTTCGTCGCCAACGGGCACACGCAGCAGCGGTCCGTTCCGCCGGCCGAGCCGTTGAACCGGGACCTGCCGTTCACGCTCGACCTGCGCTTGCCGGCTGCTTAGCCGCCGACCAAGGCACAGCGCGCGCGATCCTGCGGTCGGGAAGGTCACGTTTCGTTCCGGCCGCGGGACGTCGCCGCCTCGACGCAGGTGATTGCTCCGGCGGGCCGGTCAGCGACGCGCCGGCTTGCGCGCCTCGAACCAGACCTGGCTGCCCAGGTGCGGCGGCAACCACGTGACCGGCGACCCCGACACGCGGTCGAGCTCGAACCGCGCGGCGATGCGCACCCGGAGAGCTTGCCAGTTGAACCCCTTGTGGTGGTGGAAGGGCAGTTTGTCCGCGCCGAAGTGGACCTCCCGCGCCATGTGCTGCCGCGCCCCGGCAAAGACACCGCGGACCAGGTCGGGCCAAGTGTAGGCGAGCGTGGTGGCGTAGTCGCCGATCCCGCGCCAGCCGGCCACGCGCCGGGCGGTCTGTTTCACGAGCAGCGGCAGGCCGGTCTCCACCGGCACGCTGACCAGCAAGCGTCCGCCGGGCGCGAGCAGCCGGACGAACAGGTCCAGCAACGGATCCGGTTCGACCACGTGCTCCATCACCTCCATGCACACGATGGCGTCGAAGCATTCTGCCATGCCGGGCCGTTCCAGTTCGTCCGGTTCGGCGAAGGCGATGCCGGGCCTTCCAGCGAAGCGGCGGCGGTCGTCCTCCACGATGCGTCCGTCGCGGTCTACGCCCAACGCCGAGGCCGGCGCGTGCGGCGATCCGAACAGCAGTTCGAAGTAGGTCGCGTCGCCGCAGCCGTAGTCGAGCAGGCGCCCCCCGGCGAACGCCGCCGATCGGCCGACCGCGACCTCGAACCGGCGCTGGTGGCTCCAGCGGATCAGCCGGCTGCGCGAAGAGAGCTGCTTCTCGGCGTAGGCGCCGGATTGGATCGCCGGGGTCATCCGGGTTCGGGCGCTCTCGGCGGCGGCACGATCACTTGCCGTCGTGGCCGGCCTTCAGATGTTCGGCGAGCAGGTCGCGGCCGAAATCGCCGGCGAAATCGCGCCACACGGCGTGGACGTGGTTGGCGTCGTTCTGCGTGTTGTCGTACTCGAGCACGAAGGTAGGCCCGTGGACGCGGTAGTAGTGGCGCTGGCCGCGCTCGAAGCTGCCCATCCAGGCGAAGCGGATGTCGTCCATGCCGGCCTTCTCCAGCTTGGCCATGTCGGCGGTGGCGACGTCCCAGCGGACGCGGTCGATGTAGGCGCGGATGAGCTTCATCGCGGTGGCGCGCTGGTCGGACGTCATGTCGCCGAGCCGGAGTCCCGCGGGCTTGCCGAGATCCGCCTTGCGGACGGCGAGGGTGAGGATGTCGTCGGGCGCCTTGGTGTCGAGGACCGCGGTCTTGCGCTGGTCGTCGGTGAGCGATCTGACGAGGTCGCGGCCGAGCTCTTCCTCGGCGCCGAGCACGCGCACGCCGGCGCGCGGCCCTTTGCGGACCTCGCCGGGGTTCGTGCCCATGAAGTTCGGCGTGCCGGAAGCGACCTTGCCGTCGACGAGGGTGAAGTTCACCGAGAGATGGTGGCCTTCGACGCGCCAGCCCCAGGTGCCGTTCTCCGAAGGCGTGCCGAAGATGCTGACGTGGTAGAGCTGGGGATCACGCGGGAACTTGCGGTCCGGTCCCTCCATGTCCTGCAGGATCTGCTCGAGGCTCATGATGGTCGTGGCTTGGGCGAAACCGCGCTGGCTGAGGCCGCTGTTGAGCAGCGCGAAGGCGAGCGGACGCTGGGCGGGGGCCATGTCCTTCACGGTGAGCCCTTTCCTCTCCTTCGGGACGAAGTGCCAGTTCTCGCGCTCATCGGAATCGAAGGCGAAGGCTGCCTTGGCTTTCTGGCCTTCGTCGAGCGCGGCCAGGAAGTTCTTGGCGGCGGAGGCCATCTCTTCCGGCGCGGCGGCGATCGCGCGCAGGCAGAGCAGTGCGGAGAGGATCAGAGGAGACTTCATGGGGTGAGCGTGGTCCCGGGAGCCGCGCGCACCCAAGGAAAAAAGCGTGACGCCCGCGGAAGGTTGCCGGTTCATCCGGGAGTCCCACCGCTCTCCTCGCCATGAACGCGTCTTCCGTCCGCCCGCGCCCGTCGTCCCGCCGTGCCTTCACGTTGATCGAGCTCCTGGTCGTCATCGCCATCATCGCGATCCTCGCCGGGATGTTGCTGCCCGCGCTGGGCAAGGCGAAGGACCGCGCGCTGCTCGCGAACGACCTCAGCGGCATCCGGCAGGTGATGCTCGCCGCGCAAATGTTCGCCGGGGACAACAACGATTACCTCCCGTACTCGAGCTGGGGCTATCCCGCCGACCGCGACAACTGGGCGCACGCGAAGGGCATCCCCGACGGCTCCGGCAAGGACGACCCGTTGATCATGTCCAACCAGGTGGAGTCGTTCCGCAAAGGCCAGCTCGGGAACTATCTGCAGGCGGTCAAGCTGCTCACCTGTCCGAAAGACGCCGCGGAACGCGGTGGCGGCAAGGGCAAGGCCGACTTCAAGCGCCGCCAGATCAAGATCACCAGCTACGTCTGGAACGGTGCCATCATCGGCTACCAGTCCCCGCCGCCCGCGCAGCTCACCTCGACCTACAAGCTCGGAGGTCTGCGCCCGACCGGCATCCTCATGTGGGAAGGACCCGAGAGCGAGGAGAGCTACCTCTTCAACGACGTCGGCAACCAACCCCACGAAGGCGTGTCGCAACGCCACGGGGCGACGCGCCGTCCCAAGGACCAGACCGAGCAGGTCGGCGGCATCGCGCCGGTCGGCCGCCTCGACGGATCCGCGGCGGCGCTGAAGATGCAGCAGTGGTTCTCGCCCATCTACGCCGGCAAACCGATCTGGCCCGCCACCGCGAAGTTCGAAGGGCCGAACGACTGCTGGTTCAATCCGGGTGCGAAGGACGGAGGATATTGAATGGGGTCCCGGGTCTGGGGTCTGGGTTTCAGGTTTCAGGTCTTCGGCGTCACGGATCACGCATCCCGTCCGCTCTTCGGCACGCCGCTTCTCTTGCCGTGACGAGGCCGCACGATAGCCTCGTCGCGTGAGATTCCTCCGGACGCTTCTCGGCTTGGTCGTCCCTTTGCTTTGCTGGGCGCAGCACGCCGCCAACCCGCCCGCGTTCGCCGCGGCGGCCGGGGATGCCAAACGCTTCCAGCTCGCGCCCGGCCTCAAGCTCGCCGTCTGGGCGGCCGAACCGCAGCTCAGCAACAGCGTTGCCTTCAGCATCGACGGCAAAGGACGCGTCTTCCTCGCGGAATCCGACCGCTGGGCCGTCAGCGTCTTCGACATCACCGCGCACACCAACTGGCTGCTGCAGGACATGTCCTTCCGCGCCGTCGCCGACCGCGCCGCCTTCCTGAGCAACCAGTTCGCGACCAACATCACGTTCCTCACCAAGGACAGCGAGGTCGTGCGACGGATCGAGGACCGCGACGGCGACGGTCGGGCGGACACTTCGGAGATCATCGCCACCGGCTTCGATTCCGTCGTGGACGGCACCGCGGCCGGCGTGCTGGCGACGGGCGATGACCTGTATTTCGCGAACATCCCGAACCTGTGGAGGATCTCGTCGGCTGGACCACGGCTCGCGGATGGCAGCGCCGCCGGTCCTCAGACCCCAGACCCGAGACCCGAGACCCGAGACCCGAGACCCGAGACCCGCAAAGCCTTGGCCACCGGCTTCGGCGTCCATATCGGCGTGTCCGGGCACGATCTCCACGGTTTGATCAAGGGGCCGGACGGCCGGATCTACATGAGCTTCGGCGACCGCGGCGTGTGCCTCACCAACCGCGAAGGCGTGGTCATCAACCTGCCCGATTGCGGCGGGGTGCTGCGCTGCGAACCCGACGGACGCGATCTTGAGGTCTTCTGCTACGGTCTGCGCAACCCGCAGGAACTCGCCTTCGACGACCTCGGCAATCTCTGGACCGTCGACAACGACACCGCTGGTGCGGATCCGTGTCGTGTGCTGCATCTGGTCGAAGGCGGCGACT
>CANGMH010000290.1 GCA_947454005.1 Verrucomicrobiota bacterium | reverse complement strand
CGAACGCTCCTTCGCATGGGCCGCCCGCTTCCGTAGGTTGGCCCGTGACTACGAACGCCTCGCCACAACCTTGGCCGCCTACCACTGGCTCGCTTTCGCCCTCCTAATGCTCCAATCCCTATTCGCCAAAAGTGCATGACAGGCTCTAGAGCACCCGTGGGCGCCCGGTCACGCTGGCGACGGGAGGGACGCGGCGATGGGCGACCCGACAGAAAGGGCGGAGCTTTCGCTCCGCCCCTAGCCGTTCCGCCGAGGTCCGACGGGCCGTGCCGGCCGCCGCTCAAGGCAGCGGCTTCCAGGCGGCATGTTGGAACCGGTCCCAGATCCAGCGGAAATCCGGGTTCTTCCCGGTGCCTCCCGCCCAGAAGAAGCTCTGGATGCCCTTCGCGGAATCCTTGGCCGCCTGGATCGTCTTCGCATCGACCCATTTATGGCCTTCCGCATGGCCGTCGATGAAGGAGAAGTCGCTCACGTTGCCGTGGAAGACTGCGAACGCATCGACCCAGCCCGGTGGCTGCACATCGATCACCCACGTCCCAAGGTTGTAGTTCCGGGGATCGGTCTCCTCGATGAACATCATGCTCTCCGACGGAGCCGTCACCTGCCCGGTCTTGGTGAACGCCTTGATGCCGGTCCATCCGCCGGTGCCCATGCCGTCCGCCTTGGAATAGCTGTCGAAGGCCCAGCCTTTGCCGGTCTTGAGCTTGGAGCGCAGGTCGCCGGGACAATGATAGGAACCGTAGGCCGTCACGTAGCGCCACATCGGCCCTTGGGCGAGCGCCGCCTGGACGACCTCGCTCGCCTTCTGGATGGACATGCTTGCGGTGATATCCGGCTTCGGCGCGGGCCAGTAGCCGCCGCCGTCGAGGCCGACCACCTGGTTGTTGGTCAGCCGCCACTGCGGCGGCAGGAGACCGTCGTTGTTGTCCTGCGCGTAGAGCACGGTGCCGAGCGCGAGCTGCTTCTGGTTCGCCAAGCAGACCGCCAAGGTGGCCTTGAGCTTCGCCTTGGACAGCGCCGGCAACAGCATCCCCGCCAGGATCGCGATGATGGCGATGACGACGAGCAGCTCGATGAGGGTGAAAGCGCGCCGGCGGTCCGTGGTCGCGGCGGCATCGAAGGGGGCAGGACGGGACAGGATCATGATGGATGGGGATGTGCGGGGCTTCTCAGGTGGTTGTTACCGCGGTGCGCCGGGATGTGAAGGCGGAATTTCGGGATGGCGCGCGGTTGCCCGGCGGTCCGAAGTCGCCTATCCCATCCGCCATGGAACCCCGTGAGGCCTACATCGCCTTGAACATGGTCGAGCACGTCGGCCCGGTGCGCCTCCGGCAGTTGCTCGCCCATTTCGGCGGCGATCCGACGGCGATCCTTCGGGCCACCAAGTCGCAGCTCATGGCCGTCCACGGCATCGGCGAGGACACCGCCGCCTCGATCACCGGATGGGAGCGCAGCGTGGACCTCGCCGGAGAGCTGAAGCGCGTCGAGGAATCCGGGTGCCACGTCGTCACGCAGGACGACGATTCCTATCCCGCCTCGCTGCGCGAGATCTACGATCCGCCGAGCGTGCTCTACGTGAAAGGCACGCTGAAGCCGGCCGACAAGAACTCCGTCGCCCTCGTCGGATCGCGCCAGACCACGACCTACGGCCTCGAGATCGCGCGCAAGCTCGGCTACCAGCTCGCCTACACCGGCGTCACGGTCGTCAGCGGAGGCGCGCGCGGCATCGACACCGCCGCCCACCAGGGCGCGCTGACCGGCAAGGGCCGCACCATCGCGGTCCTCGGCACCGGGATCAACCTCGTCTTCCCGCCGGAGAACGCCGAGTTGTTCGAGCGCATCGCCGCCGGCGGCGCTGTCGTGTCGCAGTTCCCCTTCAACCGGCCCGCCGACAAGCAGTCCTTCCCCATCCGCAACCGCATCGTCGCGGGCATGACGCTCGGCACGGTCGTCGTCGAGGCGAACCTGAGCAGCGGCGCGCTCATCACGGCGAACTTCGCCACCGAGTACGGCCGCCAGGTCTTCGCCGTGCCCGGCCGGATCGATTCCCCGCGCAGCAAGGGCTGCCACGACCTCATCAAACAGGGCGCCAAGCTCTGCGAAGGCGTCGAGGACATCCTGAGCGAGTTCGAGTACCTCTTCCCGCCGAGCAACCGGCCCGCCTCGCCCGCCGAGACCGGCACGCTGCCCGGACTCGCGTTGTCGGACAACGAGGCGAAGACCATCGCCGTGCTCAGCACCGGCGACGAACGGGCCATCGACGACGTGATCCGCGCGACCGGCCTGCCGGCGAGCGCGGTCTCGGTCGCTCTCTTCAGCCTGGAGATGAAGAAGCTCGTGCGACAACTGCCCGGCAAGATGTTCCTCCGCAGCGGCGGCCGCGAGTGAGGACGCCCTCCCGGCCGGCCGCGACCCGGCGCGACACCCGCGTCCCCGTCCGCCGCTTCCGGTCGCACCCTCGTATCGCGAGGTCCGATCAGGGCCGTTGTTCTCCGAGCTTGGGGCTTCCTTCGTCCGACGGGTTCCTCCATCCTCCGTCCTCTCATGGGCGCACAATGGAAGCAGAAGGGCCGCGAACTCGAGGCCCACAAGAAGGGCCAGGTCCACGGCAAACTCGTCCGCGAACTCATCGTCGCTGCGAAGCTCGGCGGTGCCGACCCCGACCTCAACGCCCGCCTCGCCGCGGCCGTCGAGAAGGCCAAGAAGGCCTCGGTCACCCGCGACACCATCGACCGCGCCATCAAGAAGGGCAGCGGCCAGACGGAGGAGGCCGTGGTGTTCGAGCTCGTCACCTACGAAGGGTTCGGCCTCCACAAGGTGCCCGTCATCGTCGAGTGCCTCACCGACAACCGGAACCGCACCGCGCCGGAGATCCGCCGCCTCTTCAAGGCCGGCGCCCTCGGCCAGCCGGGCAGCATGCACTTCTTCTTCGAGCACCGGGGCGTGGTCGAGGCCACGCACACCGACAAGTCCCGCGACCCGGAGAGCGATGCCATCGAGGCCGGCGCGCAGGACGTCGAGGCGCTCGAGGCGGACGAGGTCCCCGAGGGAAGCATCGGTTCGCGGTTCCTCACCGACCTGAAGGACCTCGCGGCCGTCAGCTCGTGGCTCACCAAGGCCGGCTGGAAGATCGGCGCGTCCGAGATGCGCTACATCGGCAAGACGCCGGTGAAGCTCGACGAGGCGGCGCACAAAGAGGTCGCCGAGTTCCTCAACGAGATCGACGACCACGACGACGTCCACCGCGTCTACGCCGCGATGGAGTGACCCGCGTCCCGGTCAGACGCCGAACAGCTGCATGAAGTTCCGGCGGACCCGGGCGGCCAACCGTTCCACCGGCTCGCCCGTGAAGCCCGCGTGGCCGCGGTACACGGCGGCCAGGTTCGCCGGATGGTTCACGGTTCTGCCGTCCGCGGGGTCGGCCAAAGGATGCGTCACCAACGCGTCGGGCAGCGATTGGTCCGGGGCGTCGGTCTCGATCAGCAGGCGATCCGGCGGCACCGCGCGGAACACCTCGCGTTGCCGCGCCTTCCGTTCGTGCAAGAAATAGCCCGGGAAGCCGAAGCAGGCGCCCAGCCCGGCCAACGGCGCGACCATCTCGGCCGGTCCGCCGTAGCTGTGCAGCAGGAAACCGCGCGCCGGACGGGGACCGTCCCGGAGCAGCTCGAACATCCTCCCCCACGCGTCCAAGCAATGGATGCTCGCCGGGACATCGCGCGCGGCAGCAACGCGGAGCTGCCAGACGAAGGCCTCCTCTTGATCTGTCATCGACGGCGGGATCTCCGTCGCCGCAACCGGGATGCCCGCGGTCCGCGCCATCCGCGCCCGCCAACGGTCCGGGTTCTCGAGCATCCAGCGATCGAGGCCGATCTCACCGACGGCGGAACCCGGCGCGGTGTCGATGAAGCGCTCCAATCTTCCGCGCCAATCCGGCGTGCGCCGGCCGAGATACCACGGATGACAACCAAAGCTCGGGACCACCTGCGGGTGCCGGCGCGCGAGGTCCGCGACCGCCGGCCAATCGGATTCCCCGGTGCCGTTCACCACGAGACGCACCACCCCCGTGCGCACGGCGTCGGCGACCAGGTCGTCCTGCTTGCCGGCGAAGCGTCCGTCCTGGAGATGGTCGTGGGCGTCGACGAGTTCCATGGCCGGCTAGCGTCCGACGTGGCCGGCGGCGAACTCCCGGATCATTCCAGCGACCCGCAGCACCGTGGCGCGGCGGTTCTCCGCGAGCTGGCGCAAGAGCCCGAGCGGGTCGAGCGGATCCGGTCCGCTCGCGAGGATCTCGGCGGGCGTGGCGCCGTCGTGGAGCTCGCAGACGAGACCGGTCATCGCCTTGAGCGTGAGCGCGTCGGAATCGGTGCGGAACCAGCAGCGTCCGTCGGCGAACTCCGGCACGAACCAGAGACGCACCAGGCAGCCTTCCACGCGGTTCGCATCGGTGCGCAACGCCTCCGGCAGGAGCGGACGGTGCCGCGCGCGCTCGACCGCCCACGCGAAACGCGCCTGCGGATCGCGCAATCCGGCGAGGGTCTGGAGAAGTTCGGCGGCGGTCGGTCGTTCCATGCGGCGATGCGACGTTAGCGGGCGCGAAGTCCGCCGACCAGCCGGCGCGGACCGTCAAGTCCGGGCTTCCCTGACGACGGCGCTTCGCCAAGTTTCCGTCATCTCGGATGGGAACCTGCGTGCAGATCCAGCGGATCGTGATGCCTTGCCGCGCCGTCGCCGCGTTCATAGGGCTCTTTGCCGTCGCCATCGGGTGCGTCAGCGGGGCCGCCGAGGGACCGCGACCGGTCACCTTCACCCGGGACATCGCGCCGTTGTTGTACCGTCACTGCGCTCCGTGCCATCGCGAGGGCGAACCGGCACCGTTCCCCTTGCTCACCTACGCCGACGCGCGGAAGCGGGCCGAGGCGATCGTCGATGTCACGGCGCGCCGCTACATGCCGCCGTGGCTGCCGGAACCCGGCCGGCACGGATTCGTGGGCGACCGGAGGTTGGGCGATGCCGACATCGCGATGTTCCGGCGCTGGTCGGAGGACGGCCTGCGCGAAGGCGACGCGAAGGACCTGCCGGAGATGCCGCGATGGAACGGCGGATGGGAACTGGGCGAACCGGATCTCGTGCTCCAGGTGCCGGCCGCCTTCATGCTTCCGGCGGACGGCCGCGATATCTACCGGAACCTCGTCCTGCCCGTGCCGGGCGGCAGCAACCGCTTCGTCCGCGCGATGCAGTTCCGTCCCGGCAGCCGCGCGGTCCACCATGCGTTCCTGTTGGTGGACAGGTCCGGCAACAGCCGCGCGAAGGACGCGAAGGACCCTGAGCCCGGGTTCCCGGGCCTGGACCTGCCGGAAGGCACCGAATCGCCGGGCGGCCATTTCCTGAGCTGGCAGCCGGGCCGTGGTTCCTACCGCTCGCCGCTCGGCTTGGCGTGGACGTTGCCGGCCGGCGCGGACGTGGTGGTGCAGCTCCATCTGCAACCGATCGGCCGTCCGGAACGGGTCGCGCCCCTGATCGGTCTCTACTTCACGGACCGGCCGCCGGAGCGCGAGTTCTTCAAGCTCGGCCTGACCTCGCTCTCCATCGACATCCCGCCGGGCGCGACCGACCACGTCGTGGAAGATTCCTTCACCTTGCCGGTCGACGCGAGCGTGCTCGGGATCAACCCGCAT